>CAZBKL010000013.1:0-9436 GCA_964492465.1 uncultured archaeon | reverse complement strand
TATCATTAAAATCACTTTATTATCCTCGCAGCCTTGCCTGATTTGGCAAGCTCGCCTAATGACAGGCACTTTCCGCCAGCTTTCTCAATCTTCTGCCTCGCCTGGACTGAAAAGCCGAGGGCATAAACATTTACAGATTTTGAAATCTCGCCTGAAGCCAGCACTTTTCCTGGAACAGCCACTGATTCGCCCCCTTTGCAGAGTTCATTGAGCTTTGAAACATTAACCTCAACAATCTGCCTTGAGGGCTTTGTAATAGCCTTTGCAACATCCCTGAAAAAAGGCTTTTTTGCCTTTTCCAACGAGTCTTTGGCAAGCTTTGTTTTAGGGTTTGTCTTTTCCATATCAAAAACCTGTATGATGTGAAAATTATCTTATTCCTTTAGTTTTAAAAGCATTTATATTATTTTGAAAAACAAGAAGTGCGGGGAGTGGGAATTTCACAATCTGCTTTTGCTTTTCTTTCCAGAGAGTTTTTCTTTCTCTCGGGACAGCACCTCTTTCTTTTCTTAAAAGAAAGAGAGGTTGTTTTGAACCCACGAAGAGACTGACTCACAGGATTTCTTAATCCAATGGATGATCTCTTAAGTTTGGCAGCCGAGCGTTCTTGGCGCAGCAGCGCCTGCCCCTTTTCCAGGCTTGGGTATCCCCGCATTATTTCTAAGAATTTCTTGGTTTAAATCTATTGAAATAAATTCCAATTTTTCACCAAAACCGATATAAACAGCTTTTTGCTTATATATTTGGTTCATATGAAAGTTGTGGTGGAATTCTCAAGACGGGCAAAAAATCCAGGGGTTGACTTGGAAAGCTTCTTGCCTGAAACCCAGGAAGATGAAACCCTGAAAAAGACTGGCGAAGAGCTGCTGCTGAAATACCAGAAAGGCAAGCTCCCTGTAAAATAAGAAGCATCTGCCCCAGGTTGCAGCTGGAGAAGAATGGAGTCTGATGCAGTAAGGTATGAAGACTCAATAATAGCAGTCGTGACGTGCTATAACATAGAAAAAGGGTTATACAAGACTCTCCTGAGGTTAGGGGGCTGCGAATACCGGAGTGAAAAATTAAGAGAAATGAGCATTAGAGCAATAATTGAATCTGGAAATGCCGTGCTTGGCTTCGGAGAAATAACAGGAGTCTGCTAAGCTTACTTAACCTCCTTCACAAATTCCTTTACTTTTTCCTCCAGGTTGTCAAGAGCAGTTTCAAGAATCTTTTTCGCTGAAAGCCCTGAAACAGACTCAACTGTGAATATAAAGCTCGTTTCGTCCCCTTTCACAGAAACAGCTTCTGTGGCGCAGACATCAACGCATCTCATGCAAAGCGAGCATTGCTCCTCATGAACAACAGAAACCTTGCCGGACTTTTCTGCAAAAACGCTTTTTGGGCAAGCCTCCAGGCAGCTTTTGCAGTTCTCGCATTTTTGGCTCGATATTTTCACAGAAGGCATAAGAGTGTAGCCGACATTTGCTGCCTGCCATTTTGCGTGCTGCTTTCCGGTTCCTAAAGTTGCCACAGCATCAAATTTCAAATCCTGGGCTTCAAGCATCTCCACAATCGGCACCTCATCATTTACGGGCTTGACTTCAGGGTCATCTGAATTCAGGTCGCCGGAGTTGACTGTTATGAAGCCCTCATTCGGCTTCAGATTTGCCTTTGATGAGTCAAAACTCAGAATAGCCTGGCATTTTGAGCATCCTTTTCCCTTGCAGCTGCAGTCTGACTTAAGCCTGTAAACTTTCTGGTCAAATGTCAGGGGTATGAATCCAAGCCTGTGGGCAATAACCTCGTCATATAGCCCTGTTGAATTTTTCTCAAAATAAACAGAATCCACAGCCATTACAGGAACCTCGTTCATCATTGCCCTCCTCAGAGCATTGGCAAAAGCTGAGCTTGAATTGCTGAGCACAAAAGTCATTTTCCTTTCGTTTTCATCAAGTATTTTCAGTTTCATTTTCATCAACTTAATATATTTTCTTCGAGTTGTGAAAACTCCGGAATGATTTATTCATTTCGAGAGTATCATCATATTTTGAATTTTTTTATTAAAATATCTTTAACTTATACCCTCCTTCCCCTTCTTCCGCCTTTCTTCCTGCAGTGGTCTGTTGGAATAGGCGTGACATCTTCGATGCTGGCTATCTTCAAGCCAGAACGTGCGAGAGTCCTGATAGCAGGCTGCGCTCCCTGCCCTGGCATGAATGACTTGTTGCCGCCAGGCCCGCGGACGCGGACATGGACACCTGTTATGCCAGCAGTGACAGCCGAGTCAGCAGCTTTCTTCGCAGCTTTCATGGCAGGGAAAGGCTTGCCTTTCATGCGGTCCTTGTCAGTTGCCATTCCGCCTGAAAACCTGGCTATTGTTTCAGAGCCTGACATGTCAGTGATATGAATTATAGTATTATTTATGGATGAGAATATGTTCGCTATCCCGAATCTCATTTTCCTTACCATTTTAACACCTTAAAATTCTCCATTAGGTGTGAAAAGAGATTATCGAGTTCATACAGATATCTCATTTTCATCAACCTAATATTTTTTCTGGTTGTGAAACTCTGGGAAGACTTTGTCTTACCGTGAGTTTTCATCACCTTAACTAAAATTTTATTCTTTTTCTGCTTTTTCATTCAAAGCCTCTTCTATATTATCAAGAGCATCTGAACCTACTGCAGCATCTTTTGCGCTTTCTGCGCCAGCTTGGTTGGCTCTGCTTTTTGGCTGCATGTCGCATTCTATCATGGCTTCCTGCTCTTTTGAGACTATGAAAGATGGGAACTTGACGCGCTTGCCGCTTATTCTGACATGCCCATGAACAATGAGCTGGCGCGCCTGCTTGACAGTAATTGTGATCCCTTTCTTGTAAATTATTGTCTGGAGCCTTCTTTCAAGCATGTCTGAAAGCGAAAGCTTGAGTATGTCATCCAGGCTGTTTATATCAAGTCCGAAGCCTATGAGCTTTTTTACAAGCATGGACTCCTCTGCTTCTGGGCTGCCTCTTCCTGACTCCTTCTTGGCCTGTATAGCCCGGGCTCTTCTTCTCAGGTTCCTTAGTTCTGTCTCAGCTCTCCAGAGCTCCCGCTTTGTTATGAGCCCAAAATCTCTCATGAGATTTCTTTCAGACTCTAAATCTGCAAAAGGCTTTCTCGGAGACTCATATTTTTTTCTCAGTTTTTTCGGATGTCCCATTTTTACACCTTAAAATATTCCATGAGGTGTAAAAAATCTGGAATGATGCATTAATCATTCCAAGAGTTTTTATCACCTTATATCATATTCACTTCTTGTCCTCTCGTGGCTTTGCTGTTGCCATGGCTTTCTTCCTCACAACTCCAACAGATTTATTTGTCCTGAATGTGCTCCTTGTTCTCTGGCCTCGCACAGGCTGGCCAAGCTCGTGGCGAATTCCTTTGTATGAGCGCATCTTCTTCAACAGGGTCAGGTCATCCCTGAGATACATTGCTATGTCGCCGGATGAAATGTGAATATCCTTGCCTGTTTTCATGTCTTTTCTCCTGTTGAGCATCCATGCCGGCAGACTTGGATTTTTTATGCTCCCTTCCAACATTTTTATCTGCGATTCGTCAAGCGTTCCCAGGGCAACATTGGCATCAATATTGCATGATTTGCAAATTGCATTTGAAAACATGAAATTAACCCCTTTTATTTTCATAAGCGCTCTCCTGACGCTTAGGTTGCTGTCAAGATTTGTTTCCAGAATCCTTATTATTTTTGTCTCTTTCCTGATCTCAGGCTTCTTTGCTTCTGGCTTCTTTTCTTTCTTGTCGCCATGATATTCAGGTTTCTTCTCTCTGTTGGCATCATCAGCATTTTTTGCAGGTTTCATTCCCATAAAAATCATTTCCATCTTATTTCTTTTGAGCTTTTGTTATCCATTTCATGTTCTTGGCTTCCCTTCCCATGGCAAGGTTCTTCTCGCACTTCTTTGAGCAAAGCCATGTAATTTTTCCTGTGGACTTAACAATCATCTTGCCAGTTCCCATTTCTAGTATCGAACCGCAAAAAGAGCATTTTACCATATATTATTACCTCCTTCTTCCAAGGCTGCTTGGGGTTTCCATCTCAATTTCCCTGAGCATAAGCATGTCTCCTATTCTTACCGGACCCAGCACGTCACGGACCAGCATTTTGCCCTTTTCTTCCCCTTCAGTCACCTTGCAGCGTATCTGGCTCACGCCACGCACGCCGCTCCGGCCAATTATTTCTATTACCTCAGCAGGTATCTTGTCTGCCATAATATATCATCCATTTGAAATTATTCTGAACCAAGAACTTTCCTGGCAAGGTCAGCTCCTTTTCCAAAGTCTGTTATGGCTGCTGAGGCGCAGGATACGCTGATGCCCACAAGCTTTCCTATATCCCTCTTGCTGCCAATCTCGACACAGGGTATGCTCTTCTCCTCACAGAGAGGCTTTAGGTGCATCACTATTTCCGGCGGCTCAACATCCTTTGCGAATACAACGAGCTTTGCGACATTCCTTTCAATGGCCTTTGTAGTCTCGTTGACCCCTTTCTTCACAGAGCCTGTCTGCCTGGCAAGTTCAAACAATTCCAGCACTTTGCTTTCATCCATTCTCATCACCTGAAAATTTATTCAATATACTTTGTTGAATCTGTTTTTATTGGTTCTGGCTTTGGCATTGCGCTGCTTTTAAGGTCCTTGTCCAGCTTTGCCATTACCTTGACCATTATGTTTCTCAAGCTCTCAGCAGTTGTCTTGCTCATCGCGATTTTTGCCACAGGCTGCTGGGTGAGCATGTCCATGAATATGAACACTACGTGACCCTCTTTCTTGACTTTCTTTCCTTCTTTGATAGCTTTGATAGGTGTTATGACAACTACGTCGTCTGCAAAAAGCTGCTTTATGTCTGATTTTGAAATATTTTCCTGAACTTTATTAATAAAAACGCACCCTTATTTCACCATTAGCTTTGCCTGCTCCATGTTATATTTCCATCCTTTCGGGAGCTTGCCAACTTTTACATAATATCTTCCAATCTTCCTGACCCGCGATTCTATAAGCTGGAGCCTGTGGACATTTTTGCTGTCCTTCTTGTTTCTTTGTAGATGATTATGCATTATAACTGCCTTTTTAATAAGGTTGTAAAGGTCTTCTGGTATTTCCTTTTGAATTCCGTGCTTCTTCAGGGCTTGCCCGATTGTGAACCCGAATGCTTTGACATCAGGAATTCCGTAATTGTCCCTCAGGGCCCTGCCTATTTCACTGCTGTTGTCTATGTCCTTGGCAAGCTTTGCTATGAGCTTCTCCACCTCCTCTTTCTCATAGTTGACGAGGCCAGCTTCGCTTTTTGTATTTTTCTTTTTTGCGTTCCCGTTTTTCTTGGGCTTGGCCTTTGAGGAAGCCTGCTCCTCGACATATTCAGCCAGTTCAGTTTCCTGCTTCTCTGTTTCGTCAATCATTTATACCTTCCCCTTTCACTTATCTCTTTCAGCTTATCTATAATATTATTGGCATCTCCATAATTTGCCGCATAAGCATTTAAAATTAATTCCCACGCATCTTTTAAAATAGTGAAATGAGTTGACTTAAGAGCCTGGTAAAGCAGGTGCAAATCAACAGCCTTGTCCTCAATGCGCTTTGAATGAAAGCCCAAGCCGAAGTCTATCAGGTAAAGCTCGTTTCCTTTCAGAATAAAGTTGGAAGTTGTCAAATCCCCGTGTATTATGTCAAAGCTGTGCAGCTTTGCTGCATATTCTCCCATTTTTTCGCAGATTATCATCATGATTTTGGGGTCACAATCATTCAATATTTCCTTGGCTTTTTTGCCGTCAATGAATTCCATCTCGATTTCAAAATCTCTTGTCTCAGAAACCTGGGGAACAAGAACGCCTGCTGAGCGGGCTTCAGCCATAAGACGGGCTTCAGCACGAGTCCTGAGCTTTCTTATTGAATTGTCAATCTCTGGGATGCGGTAGCCCTTGATTATCCGCCTTTTTATGATATTGCCGTTTTCTGCTTCTGTGAGCATCAGCTCTGCTTCAGCCCCTTTGAAAAGCATTTTCATGCACTAAATCTGGATTTAAAACAATTTTAAGCTTTTATGAAAAAATAATAGCATACCATCTAAGATGATTAATATGTGGACTGTTGATGAATCTAAATGCCTGACTTGCGGCGGCTGCGTTGGCGTATGTCCAGTAATGGCTCTGGAATTGAAATCAAATTACGGCTTAAGCTGTGACACCAGCAGGTGCACGCTGTGCGGAACTTGCGAGAAGTTCTGCCCTGTCGGAGCAATTAGGGTCGTCCGTGAAAAGAAGTGAATATTATGCTAAATGATAATTATGATGTGGTTGTTGTCGGCGCAGGTCCTGGCGGCTCTGCAACTGCAAGGAAATGCGCAGAGCTTGGCTTAAAGACAGCTTTGCTTGAGAAGCGCGCTGAAATAGGCTCCCCAAAGCGCTGTGCTGAAGGATTGTCATCAGAATCTGCCAAGCGCCTGGGGCAGAAAATACCGAGCTACTGCATAATGCAGACAATTGACGGGGCTTTGGTTTATGCGCCAAACGGCAAGCGCGGAATAGTGAATTATGGTGAAACAAAAGGCTTTGTTCTTGAGAGAAAGCAGTATGACAAGTGGCTGGCAGAGGAAGCAGCCAGAGCAGGAGCCCATGTTCAGGCAAAGACAGAAGTGACCAGCCTGCTGAAAAATGGCAATTTTATTTCTGGTGTGAACGCTTCTTTTGAAGATGAAACTTATGAAATAAGCTCCAAGGTTGTTGTGGCGTCAGACGGCGTTGAAAGCCGCATTGCGAGAATGGCTGGCTTGAATACTGTGAACAAGCCTGTAAACATAGACGCAGGCTTCCAGTTTGAGATGGTTGGCATAGAAATAGAAGACCCGCACAAGCTTGTGCTTTATTTTGGAAACAAGATAGCGCCGCGGGGATACATCTGGATCTTCCCAAAAGGAGAGGACAAAGCCAATGTTGGCATAGGCATAGGGGGCTTTGCCCATGAAAAGACTGCCTATAGGTACCTTATTGATTTCGTGCGAAGCAGGCCTGAGCTGAAAAAAGGCAGCGTAACAGAAGTCAATTCAGGCGGAATTCCGGTCGGAGGGTTTCTTGAGAACATGGTTCTTGACGGCTTTCTTGTTGTCGGTGACGCAGCTCATCAGGTCAATCCCATTCATGGCGGCGGACTGAAAGAAGCAGCAATAGCAGGAACATTAGCCGGGCATGTGATATCAAATGCCATCAGCAAAAATGATGTTTCACAAAGCTCTCTGTCTGAATACAACAAGCTTTGGTGGGATGAGAGGGGCAAAGCCCTGAGAAACGTTGAGAAGCTGAGGGAAGTTGTGGAAAAGCTTTCTGACGACGACTTCAACATGCTGGCTGGCTCCTTGTCAGGAGATGACTTCGTGGATTTCACCAAGGGCGTCGGTCTCGCAAAGCTTGCTAAAATACTGATGAAAAACCCAAAGCTCGTTACGCTGGCAAGGCATTTGCTTTGATTCAATAAGCAATTGCTTTTTATTTTTCTTATAATACATATTACTCATATGGCTCGCATAGAGAGAATAACAATGCAGGGCTTCAAGTCATTTGCTGACAGGGTAAGCATACCTTTTCCCCACGGTTTCACTGTCATATGCGGGCCAAACGGCTCGGGAAAGTCAAATATTTCTGATGCTCTCATGTTCTCGCTCGGAATCAGCACTGCCAAGCATATACGCGCTGAGAAGCTTGTCAACCTGATATTTCATGGCACAAAGAAACGCGGCTCTGCCAAGTACTGCATTGTTTCGCTTTACATAGACAACAAAGACAAGAAGCTTCCGATGGAAGAGGAGCTGAAAATAACAAGAAAAGTCAATGACAAAGGCCTGACAATATTCAGGCTGAATGGCAGGGTTGTCACCAGGAACAAGATTCTTGACATTCTGAACAACATCAGCCTTTCTCCTTACGGCCACAACATCATAATGCAGGGCGACGTCACCAGGATAATAGAAATGTCTGACTTCGAGAGAAGGGAGATGATAGACCAGATTTCAGGCATATCAGAGTTTGAGGACAAAAAAAGAAAAGCCATGTTCGAGATGGAAAAAGTGGAGAAGCATATAAGCGAGATGCAGATAATCAGTGATGAAAAAGGGAAGCTTCTCAAGAAGCTCGAGGTTGAGAGGGAAAACGCCCTCAAATATGATTCTCTCAGCAGAGAAGCCAATAAAATACGGGCTTCCCTGGCGAACATTGAAAAATCCAGCCTTGAGACAGGCTCTGAAAAATTTGACAGGGAAATAGAAATCCACTCAAAGGAGCTGGAAGAGCTGAACAACGCTTTTTCTGAAAAGAGCTCTGAGCTGGAAGCAAAGAGGAAGCTTTCAAAGAGCATGGTTGACAACATAATAAAAAAATCCCGCGACCTGGAGCTGCAGAGGAAGATAAACAGCCTGAATATGGAAATTCTCAGGAAATCAGACAGGATAGAAATAAACGAGGCTGAGATAAAAAAGATGCAGGTCGACGCAGTAGCAAAGGTTGTGATAAACAACAAAGGCGTTTTAGGAACTTTCTCGCAGATAATTGAGATGCCTGAGAAGTATGCTGTCGCCTTGAAGACAGCTGCTGGCAGGCACATGAATGACATAATAGTGGAAAGCACAGACGTGGCTCTTGACTGTGTTGATATCCTGAAGAAAAGCCGCGCAGGCAGGGCAAGGTTTTTGCCGCTTGACAGGATAAAATCAAGAAGAATAGAGCTGAAAAACCAGGAGAGCTCAAGATTCATGCTTGATTTTGCCGTTAACGCTGTGAAATACGATCCCAAATACCAAAATATTGTAAATTACGTGCTTGGAAATGTACTGATTTCAGAGAGCCTTGAGAAAGCGAGAAATATAAAAGAAAGCGCCAAAATCGCGACAATTGAAGGGGATTTGATAGAGCCTGCCGGGGCAATAATAGGCGGCTTTCACCGGACAGGCTCGCGGGAAATAGTGCTGATGAAAGAAAATGAGAGGCTGAAAACAGAAATGGAAAAGCTTGGGGAAGAGCTAAACAATTTAAGGGACCAAGAAAAAGTCGACTCGCATGACGTGGACAAGATGAACAAGGATAGGGGCGAAATAGAAAAGAGCCTTGAGAAAATGCAGGAGGATGTTGACAATATATATGAAAAGCGCATGTCCATACAATCAAAGATAAACAAGGTGAATATAGAAAAAGCCAGGAAAGAGGCTGAAATAAACAGTATGAAAATGGAGCTCGAAAAATACAAGGATATTTTAGAGATGTATACCGAGCAGCCTGACAAGCTCCGCCAGATGCTTGGCAAAGCTGTGGCTGAAATACAAAGCATACTTCCTGTGAACATGAAAGCTGCTGATGAATACCAGACCATAACCATAGAGCATAATGAGCTCAGGAGGAGGCTGGAAAAGATGATTGG
>CAZBKL010000012.1:0-15167 GCA_964492465.1 uncultured archaeon | reverse complement strand
TGAAAATTCAATAATATATTTTATCTCCTCTTACTTCTTCAAAATACACAAGACCGCGTCCTAGTGTGATTTTATGAAAAAAAACACGCGAATGCCTGAAAATTTCAGCGAAGTGATGAGAAAGCTGAAATTTCTTGCCAATCCAGAGGCTCTCGAAGGTATGGAGAGGTTCGGAATTAATATAAACAAATGCTACGGCATTTCTGTGCCAGATATCAGGTCAATGGCTAAGCAGATAGGCAAAAATCATTCTCTTGCTCAGAAGCTTTGGCAAAGCGGCATTCATGATGCCAGGCTGCTTGCAAGCATGGTCGACGACCCTAAAATTGTTTCTGAAAATCAGATGGAAAGATGGGTCAAGGATTTTGACTCATGGGACGTCTGTGACCAATGCTGCATGAATATTTTTGACAAAACCCCGTTCGCATGGAGCAAGGCAGCTAACTGGGCGAGGAGGAATGAAGAGTTTGTCAAGCGCGCCGGGTTCGCGCTAATGGCTTCGCTTGCTGTACATGACAAGGAATCTGCTGATAGGGAATTCATAAAATTCTTTCCGATAATAAAGCGCGAGGCAACAGATGGGAGGAACTATGTGAAGAAAGCTGTAAACTGGTCTCTGCGCCAGATTGGCAAGCGCAACAAGAACCTGAACAAGGAAGCAATAGTTGTCGCCAAAGAGATTTTAGAAATTGACTCTCCGCCAGCAAGATGGATCGCCAACGATGCCCTCAGGGAGCTGACCAATCCTAATATAAGGAAGAGGCTGAAACATTAAAATCATTTATTTTTTCACTGTTTGCACTTGTCTGCTACTGAACCTTGGTAGAAAATCTTTATTTTTCCGCCGCATGCGCAGAGCCCGCTCAGTGGCATGCGCCTGTGGGACTTCTTGCATTTCTCGCACACAAACTCTTCCCATCCGTCCAGAACTTTTTTCTCGTCTTTTTTGTCATAGTCTATTTCTATTTCATGCTGGCTCTTCCTGCCCTTTCCATTGGCTGCGTCAAATATGCTTGCCTGGTATCCGCCACCCATAAGCTCTGTCTTGGTTATGCCGACTGCTGTAAGAATGCGCTCTATGGCAGGAAGAAGCTGGTTGTTTATATAATATTCCGAGTCTATGTTTAGTTTTTTTTCTCTGACATATTCCGGGTCTTCTGCCCGCTTTGAAAGCATGCTGTTTCCAGATATTATGACAAAACCTATGCGGTCGCCTATGTGCGGCGGGTTCTCTGGTCTGCGTTTCGTCATCTTTTTTGCCAGCTCTATGTGTGGAAGCATGCCTTTGTATGTTTCAGGATGTTTCGTCAGTCCTTTGACTATGGTAAGCTTTTCCAAAGGCACCTCATTCTTCTTGAGCTTCTTTATTATGTCCTTTACATATTCTGTTGCTCCTTTTATGTCCCCTTTTTTCAATATCAAAATAAGTATCTCGTTCATGGTCTCGCTGACAAGCTGGCACCAGTCGCGCCTAACTGTTTCTATGCCTTTCATTATTATTTTGTCCTTCCAACCCTCCGGGGTTGACTCGAAGCTCCAGCCAGCATATCTCTTTTTTGTAAGAATAAGGAAAGTCCTGAGAATTTTCTCAAAATCCAGTTCCAGGTAGCCCGGTAAGTTTTCCGAAACGTGCTTTGAAACTTCTTCGCCTACTTTTTTAGCCTCGTCCAGCTTTGTTATTTTTGTTTCCAGAAAAACAGAGTCTGTGTCAGCGTAAATTACAATGTATCCAAATTTTTTTTCTATCATTTCTTTTGTTGTCTGCAGGTTTTCCCTGCCTATGCCTGTTATGGCGCTTGCTATGTCAAGCACATAAAGCCTTGCCATGGCAAATCCTGTGTATCCATAAAACGAGTTTGCTAATATTTTTATCCCATATTGCGTGGCATCGAGCGCTGCCTTTCTGTCTCCTTTGGCAGATCTCATTTCTTTCTTAACCTTGCTCCTCATGTCCAGAAGGTCTTTCAGCACACGCGGAATTGTTCCTTCGTAAATAGAGGTGTCTATGAATTTTGCTCCTGTTACTGTTGATATGCTTTTTTCATCGGTCTTTCCGATTATCAGGGTCTCTGGTGATATGTTATATGTCCTGATTATGCTCGGATACAATGACTTGAAATCCAGCACGAGTGTGCAGCCGTCTGTGTGCAGCCCTTTTTTCGGCTCCAGCACAGTCGCCCCTTTCAGTCCTAGCTTCTCGCGTTCAGCGTTCCTTTGCGCAGCTTCTTCTTTTGTCGGTCTTGATGGCATCAGTATTCCGCGCTTCTTGAACTCGTGCATAAGCTTGGTTTCCACCCTGATTGACTGACCGCCAAAAGTGTCCTGCAAAAGCAGTCCTGAAAGCTTTGCCAGAGCCAGAAATTTCGCTATTATGTTCTTCTCGACCACAATTCTCAGCGCCATGTCAGCGTCTTTCTCGGTGTAAAGAATGAACTTATCCAGCATGTCAGCGCTTCCGTTCCAGTACTTTGCCATTTCCTTGTATTTTATGTCAATTTTTTCCTCCCCCAGCATCTCTTTTGCAACAGTGTTAAGGTCATACTGCCTGAACCTTATGTTGGGGTCGTTTCTAAGTGCCTGATATGGGTCAAAAACAACTCTTCCTGGTATCGTGCACTGCTCCAGAAGCCCGACCTTGCGGTATTTTGCCTCTTTGGTGCAGCACCTTCCTATTGTGGCGCGAATGTTGTATTTTTTGAAGCGTTCTAGAATATAAGGGATGTCAAAATTCTGTATATTATATCCGGTTAAAATATCAGGGTCATAATCGTTCATTATTTTTATGAAATTATTAAGCATATCCTCCTCAGAGGAGAAGCACATGACGTTTTTCCTTTCTGTCTTTATGTTTTTTGCAACCATCACAACTGTCCTGTGCGCCCTGAATTTGTGGCTGAATGCCATTGATATCATTATTATAGGGTCCTTGCTGGAGTCAAGCGGCCTTGTTGTGTCTTTTGGCAGGCATTCTATGTCGAAAGACATGTATTTCATGTCAGCGTTCTCCTCTTTTTCATCTTTTTTTATGCTTGTTATTTGGAATGCCTTGCAATTGACGGTTTTTGTTTCTATGCGCTTTTCATCAACATAAATCCAGTCCAGACCGCAAATGCCTTTGTCTATCATGAATCTATAGCGGAAAAATATGTCTGATTCGTATATGACTAGCTTTGGTATTTCTCTCATCAATTGTTCCCTTAGCGCAGGAACATCTTCTGGCTTCTTGACCGTTATTTTCAGAACTTCAACAGGCTCCTTGTGATATCCGATTGCCGGAAATTTCTTTCTCTGCTCAATGTTTGCCACCTCTGCGCGCTCTTTAAGAAATTTCAGAACTTTCTCTTCGCTTCCTTTTATATAAAAATACGGCTCAAACCCTTCGTAGAAGCAGCATACAGATTCCCCTTCTTCATTCCTGCCGAAAAGCCTTATAACAGGTCCGGGATTAAGCACATAATCTGTGTCAACAATCTGGAAACGCATAGTATTTATTATTTGGGACATTGTTTTTTAAAATACGTCTGTTGTGAAATGTGTTTTTTCAGAAGAAGTTGGTTTATAAAAATAATCAGCGGTACGGGCGAATATATTTTTCTATTCCTCGCTCCGCTTTTTCAAGCAGTTTTATATGATATGTCAACAGCTGTTGTGTGATATCTTCGTCCAAGCTATGAACCCCAGCGAACCATATTGATACCTCGTCTTTCCGGTCGGTTTTTGTCATAAGTTTTACTGTCATTTCTTCTTGTTCAACGATAAGTGAAAAGTCTGGGGAAAAGCTCTCGTTTAGTGTTGCTCTACTATAAGTTACTGGTGAAAAAAGATGTGTCGCTATTAGAGTTTTAATTTCGTCTTTTCCGAGCAGGTTTTTGGCTGTTATGTTGGCGCATATTATACCATTTATTATTCTTTCCTGCGCTTCTCCTAGAGTTTCGTTTTCATGAAATTTTAATGATGACCGTGCTCCTCCTATAGGCATGTATTTTGGGGCTTTTCCGTATTCAGAAAGCACGCTTAATGTTTGGAATGGTCCTGTTGGGATCAGTTCGCTTGGTCGTTTTCTTTGTGGGTGATTTTTTCGAAAAAACTCCCGTTGTTCTGGACTAAAGTCTTGTGTCAGTGTAACCTCGAGACAAACGTGATTAGGATCCATGCCAGTAACATGTTCATCTCTTCTATAAACAGAGCCCATTCCATTAAGCCCATATTTTTCCGTAAGTTCTGGCTTTTCGCCTGTAATCGACTCATATATGATTAAGAACGGATTTGCATCTTCTGCCATGAAAAGGGATTGCGACATTAATTATTTAAACTTTAAGGTAGTGACGATTTTTTATTCTTCCTCAAAACTCAACTGCCTGGCATCGCGTGTTGCCAGGTCTATCAGGACTGGTTTGAAGTCTGCGAGAAGCGAGCCCGGATTTGCTATGGTTATGGACTTGTAGTTGCTGACAAGAGGCTCGTGTGTGTGGCCGCAAGCCACTATATCCGGTATCTCATCAAGAGCAAGATAATCATTTTCAAAAACCAGCTTTGACTTTCCAAGATAGCGCTTTTTCAGGTATTTTATATCAAAATCATGGCAAAGCAGTATATTTATCCCGTTTATGTTTATCATCGAAGGGTTCGAGAGGCTTATAATATGGTCGCTCTTGATATCCAGCGGCAGTGCCGGATAAGAGCTGCTTTCTATGTTTCCTGGTATGAGAAAAATTGTTTTGCTTGGCGCATATTGCAAAACAATCTCTGAAAATTTTTTTAAATCTGTTGTATCGCCTGCCACGAGAAGGTATTTTATGTCCTCTTTCTCAATCCATTTTAGGAAGCTCGTAAGGCGGCCGAGCGGTGCCTCATCCATATGCAAATCAGATATTATGCATATTTTTCCTGTGCCTTTTGCAGGCTCCCTGAGCGGAACATCCGGGTATAATATTTCCTTGCCGAATATCATTTCCTTGGATCCCGTGCCTCCAACAGCCACAACATCGTCTTCTTCTACATCTATTTTTGGCTGGTAGTTTGTGAAAACAACTGGCAGCGCCCTTGTAATGTCCTCTATTTCTATTGTCATTTTGCCCTCTTCTGTCACTATTTCTCTCACCATGCCTATTACGAAAACTTCCTGCCGGGAATTATCCAGCTTGTCCAGCGACATAAAATTTTTATCTGTCCTCTCGAGAAATATTTTTTTCATTCCGTCTAATTTGGAGAGAAGAAACCTATTGAAAAGCTCTGGTGTCAGCTCAGCGGGCATTGATGTAAGGTTTTTCACTATCCTGACAGATTCTGGCTGGCTAAAGTTCATAAAATCTTCTTTGTCTATGACCGTCTTGTCAGCGCCCTCTACTGCTGAGAGCATCTTCTCATAATTCTTCGAGCCTGCCAAGAATTCTAGGGCTTCTGGCGTAAGTATATAGCCGCGCTCAAAGAACTTGCCCACAATCTCCTTTCGCAGATGCATGAAATAACCTGATGATTAAGTTTTAAAAGAGATTTAATAACCTTACCTAACCTCAAACTCCTTTCCGCAGAGCGAGCAGAATGTCAGGTCCTTGCTTCTGGTTTCTATTACCCTACCTTCCTTGCAGAATCTACAATGCTTTTGCTTTCCTGTTTTGTTTTTCATATAAATTACTTAATATCATCAGCCAAAAATCGATAGTAAATTTTTCTTTATGTTTTCCATAGTGTCTTCTGTTATATTGAGTGTTATTTCCCGTGTCCTGCCGTAGCGCCCTTTGGAAATAACCTGGGTGTTTATTATGCTCAGCATGTCCAGCTCGTTCAGCAGGTCTCCGACGCGCCTTGGCGTCAAAAACCTGAGGTTATTTCTGACGCAAACGTCTTTGTAATAACCAAAAACATCGCCTGTCATGACTTTTCCTTTGTTCTTTTCTGCCATGCTCATTACGCTGTAAAGGACGGCTTTTGTCTGGCCGGGCATCATTTTTATGGTTTCGTTTATCCTGTCCTGGTCTATTTTCTTTTCAGCCATGTCCATGTGCTCTTCTTTTATCTCTGCAGAACCATATCGCTCAGCAAGCTCGCCAGCCACCCTAAGCAAGTCCAAAGCCCGTCTTGCGTCGCCGTGTTCCTGGGCTGCCAGAGCTGCGCATTTGCTTATTATCTCCTGCCCAACAGACCCCTGGTTGAAGGCCATTTCTGCTCTCTGTTTAAGTATGTCTTTCAACTGGACAGCATTATAGGGGTGAAATAATATCTCCTCTTCACCTAAAGATGATTTAACCCTCGCGTCAAGATTGCTGAGGAAAGAAAGATTGTTTGTTATGCCTATAAAGGAGAGCTTTGCTTTTTGGAGCTCGCTGTTGATCCTTGTAAGGTTGTAAAGAAAATCGTCTCCTATCTTCCTTATAAGAGTGTCTATCTCATCAAGCACTATTATTATGTTTTGCTCTTTCTGGTCTATCTCATTAAAAAACCTCCTGTAGAGCACGTCAGTTGGCAAGCCCGTGTCCGGAACTTCAACTCCTATCTCGTTTAACATCTGGGCCAGAAGCCTATATTCTGTGTCTGCCACCTTTTTCATCTTGCAGTTTATGTAGATGGTTTTTAAATTTATGTTATTCTTCTTAGCTGCTTCATCTAGCTGCTTCAGTACCATTTTAACGCATATGGTCTTACCTGTGCCAACACTGCCATAAATAAAGACGTTGCTTGGCTGATATTTCCTAAGAGAAGGTGCCATTATGGAGCTTATCTGCATTATTTCATTATCCCTATGAAGGGCTTCGTCTGGTACAAATCCATGGCTAAGTGACTTTTTGTCCTTGAATATAGACTCTTTTGAAAGGTAAGAATTGAAAAAATTATCTATGTTTTTTGAGTTACTGGAAACATCGCCGTTTCCGTAAAAAACCAGGCTAGATTGCTTCTCCATGAAATATCTCCTTCTATGTTTTGTGTTTTTTCCAGTTCTTTTTGAAAATATCAAAAACACTACCTCTGTTTCCTATGAAAGCTCTTCCATATGAAACAAAGGTAACTATTTATTTTAACTTTAATATATTTAAGCTTTTCTCTACTCGAACCATGGTCTGTAAAATTATTATCCCTAAAAAGAAATAAAACATTCATCATAGCAAAGATTGTATACACCCCCTCGTTTCCTATGGAAAAAAACAAATACAAACAAACTATTATTTATAACATCGTTATAAGAAGTGTAGGTATAGAGTATGATATTATAATTGATAAAAAACAGGCTTCTACAAGAAATAGGGGTCTCTGTCTCTTATTATTCTTTCAAGGTAAATTTGAAGCCATAATTTATGATTCCAGCGTCTCCGTCCTCAGAAATCTTCCTAAAAACCATCTCAACTTTGCTGCCTATGGTTATTTTATCAAAAGAAGACACAATTTGGCCTGTAAGCAGAACACCTTCTTTTGCCTTGATAATAGCTATCATATAAGGAACATGCTCCTCAAAACCGACAGGTGCCGTATAAATTATAGTGTATGTGTAAACTTCCCCCTCACCTGAAAGAGGCATCTCTTCTATCTTGCTCTTTCTCCTGCAATCAGGGCACATGCTTCTTGGCGGGAAGTAAATAGTATTGCAGTTGAGGCATTTTGTGGCTATCAGCCTGTACCTGCTCCTGTTTTGGCGCCATGAAATAGGTATTGACGATTTATACATAAACTCACCTAACGAAGCTCATCTGACTTGAATATATTAACAACGCATGTTGCTCCTGTTCCTCCTATGTTTTGAGTCATGCCTATTGCCTTTTCCTTCCTTAATATTCTGACAATATCAACTATCTGCCTTATACCAGTTGCCCCAACCGGGTGCCCAATAGATTTAAGACCGCCCGTTGAATTAACCTTTACAATATCATTTATACCATCACTTTCCACAAACTTCCCTCCTTTGCCTTTTTCGCAAAAACCAAGGTCTTCTATTGCCAGTATTTCATTTATGGAAAAGCAGTCATGAACTTCAGCGTAGTTTATGTTTTTTGGCTTTGTTTTGGACTGATTATAAGCAGCTTTTGATGCAATAATAGTGGAGTCAATTTGTGTAAGGCTTTTCCTGTCGTGAAGAGCCAGCTGCGAGGTTGCGTGACCGCTTCCAGACACCCACACAGGATTTTTAATTCCGAGTTTCTTGACAGCAGATTCGCTTGCTAATATAACACCAGCAGCACCATCTGTTATAGGAGAGCAATCCAGCAGCCTCAGTGGATCAGCTACCATGCTGGATTTTAACACATCTTCAACACTAACAGGAAACCTGAACTGGGCATACTCGTTTTTAACGCCGTTTTTATGATTATTTACAGAAACCATAGCTATCTGCTGCCTGGTGGTTCCGAATTCGTGCATATGGCGCCTTGCCATCATGGCATAAAGCCCAGAAAAAGTGGCCCCGAAGAAGCCTTCCCATTCTGTGTCACCTGCTCCCATAAGAGTTGTCAGTACGCCAGAACCCATTATATCTGTCATTTTTTCTGCACCAGCTGCCATCACAACATCATATTCTCCGGACAAAACAGCCAAAAACGCCTGGCGGAAAGCCATGGCAGCAGAAGCGCATGCAGCTTCGCATCGGCACGCAGGTATTGGAGTTAGTCCTGCTATATCTGCAGCCAAAGCTCCTAAATGCTCCTGTCCTGTAAACATGCCAGACATATTTCCGATATAAAGAGACTGAATTTCCCTGCCCTCTATGTCAGCATCCTGTATTGTGGCAATGCCAGCATCCCTTGCCAACGATCTGAGCGACTTGTCCCAATGCTCCCCAAAAGGCGTCTGGCCAGCACCAATAACAGCTATTTTCCTTTCCATAAAATCACCTAAACAAGCAACTTTCCCTTGAGCTTTGCATAAACACCATAATCAACATATTCCTTATTTTTGATATATTCTGAAGTAAGTTTTGCCAGTTTCTGCCTTTCTTTTATTTTTTCAGTGACTAAAAGAGAGAAGCTGTCAGCTCCTGCACCCGAACCATAACTGGTCATCAGAATTCTCTGGCCAGGCTTTGCCACATCAAGGACATTTGTCAAACCAAGCAGGCTGGAGCCAGAATAAGTATTGCCGATTTTTATGACAACAAGCCCCTGCTTCATCTTTTCCAGCGGAATTCCATATTCCTTTGCCATTTTCAGCGGAAACTTGCCATTTGGCATGTGAAATACCACATAATCAAAATCAGATGGCTTTAGCTTTGCTTTTTCAAGAAGCGCATTTGTAGCACCCATCACATGGCGGAAATAAGCTGGCTCTCCAGTGAACCTGCCAGCATGAGTCGGGTAAGGCTGGCCCTCTCTCCTGAAAAAGTCAGGAGTATCAGTTGCAAAGCTTGTTGTTTCCTCAATTACAGCAAGCGGGTCACTGCCAATTATAAATGCTGCTCCGCCAGCAGCTGATGTATATTCAAGAGCATCTCCGGGCCTGCCTTGGGCGCAGTCAGCGCCAATTGCCAGTCCGTATTTTATCATGCCTGCCTTGCACATTGCAAAGCAAATTTGCATTCCAGCTGTTCCTGCCTTGCAGGCAAATTCCAGGTCTGCGCAAAACAGCTGCTGGGAAGCTCCAATTGCTTCTGCAACAATTGTGCCAGTTGGCTTAACAACATAAGGATGGGATTCGCTGCCCACAAAAATAGCTTCAATCTCTTCAGGCTTGATTTGGGCTCTTTTCAGAGCATTCTTGGCAGCTGCCACGCTGATAGTAAGAGTATCCTCATCCAGGCTTGGAACAGCCTTTTCTTCCACATTCAAGCCGGATTTTATGGATTCAGCTTCTGTTCCCCATACGCGGGCTATCTCCTCTATAGTAATCCTGAACCTGGGTATGTAAGCACCATAGCCTGTTATGCCAATAAGTTTGGAATTTGCCATAACAATCAATACAATTTTTTAGCCAAGCAAGGCTTTAAAAGAACCATATTTGCGCAGTCGATTGACGAAAGAAATTAAATACTATCTATTCAGCAATTGCCTAAGATGGCTTGTATACCTTTCAACCTCATGCCTGTTATCTTCACCTGATTTGTCAATAAGTTCAATGTGCTTATTATATGGTTCATCGTTCTTTATACCACCGAATTGCGCGAGAAGACACCGACAGCCACATCCTCCTATCTTTTCAAGCGTGCCATATACAGTGTCAAATGTTAATCCATTATTTTCTGCCGCCCGTTGCATCAGTGTTTTTACAACACCATCATCGATACCATACGGGACAACGATGTATAACATATCACGAGACATAAACATTTACAGCGAATAACAAATATTTAAATACTTATAAGTAGTGATAATTTTAATCAAAAAAGTGAATTGCATGAAACCATATAAAGAGGACGAGTTTGCGTTCTTTGTTTCGCGAGAATTAATCAACGCCCGCTCTAAGGGAGAACTTGGTTTTGAGATACATCAACTCATAACTGTCGGTTCTGTCGCGTACAAACCGCAACCGACAATTGTAATATCTCCAGGACATGACTTGAGAAAGATTGTAGCAACATGTTTTGCCAAAAAAGGAGAAGTTTATGTTAGTCACTCACAATCTTATTTCAAAGAAGCCAATAACGTTGTGGATGTAATGAACAGGAGAGCAGAAAATTCAGTATCACAAATAAATCCATATCCGCCTTATCATTTTCAATTGTCGGAAATAATTCTTTGATGGAGTTTCTGTTAAATCATTAATGGAACATGCTATAGAAATTGTCATCCGAAAGCCTTCTTCAGCTCTTTGACCAAATCATCAGGTGACTTCTTGGTTATGCCGATTGGCAGTGCAAGCGCGTCAGCTATTTTCACAGCAACGTCATCTATCTTGTCAATGCCCTGCATCATAACCAGCCCGGGCTTTATGCCAGTGACCTTTATGGCAACAAGTGGGCTGCGCCCTGTGGACACCTTGGTGAATATGAGAGCGCGATTAGGATTAGAGCCGTATATTTTTGACAGCTCTGAAGCTGGCAAATTTGTTATGGCGGCAACAGAATCTATTATGGTGTATCCTTTGATTTCTTTTTTTGCATCAGCCTTGTTTACAATCTCGCACCCGGCTGCTGCGCAGAATTTTTCCACAGAAACAAGCTCGGTGAATTCTTTGATATCGAGAATTGCATTCACTATCGTGCCCGACGCGCCCTGCTTGGCAGCATCTGTTTCAGCAGCAACTGCAGCGTTTCTTGAGGAATCTATGTCAAGAAAAGCAGTTACAAGCCTTTTTATCATGTCTGCTCCAGGCGACTTCCTGCGGTTGCTTTCATAATCTGATATGACAGACTGGGTTATTTTCATCTTTTGCGCAATTTCTTTCTGGGGAATTTTAAGGAATATTCGCCACTTCTTTATGGCATCTCCCGGCTTTTCTGCCATGACAATTTCAGCTGCTATTTTTTCAGCAAGATATGCCCTTTCATGGCTTGATGCGTCATCAGTCATGAGAAATTTATGAAAACGAGTTTATTTATTTCCGACATCTTGTGAAAAGCAGAAGGTTATGGCTAGTTGGCTCAACACTTTACTGCCTTTTATTTATTGATTACTTTTTCCACCACGGCAGTGAAAGCTGGCCTGGTTATGAATATGGCTATAAGAACGCCAAGAGACGTTGTCATGGCAAAGCCGCGGAGCATCCCGAAGCCTAAGAGCATCAATGGAAGCATGGCTGCCAGAACTGTTCCTGCTGTGCCAAAAACTATGAACAGGGCGCGCCTTATTTTCGATTTCATGGTCCACGTGCGCTCACCCATCAGTATTTCATCAACTATCATTATCTGCTGGTCTACACCTGTCCCGATAACAGCTATTATTCCTGCTATTGCTGCCAAGTCAAGAGTCCATCCAATAACAACAGACGACCCCAGTATTATTACAATCTCGCTAAGGCAGGTCAATACAACAAGCGATGATATTGCAAAATGTTTATAGCGGAATAATACTATACCACTTACCACAATTATTGCCACCATAAAAGCGATGGCAGTGTAGTTAAGGAAATTCTGACCAAGCTTTGGCGATATTGACTGCAGGCTGACTATGTTAAGTTCAGCAGGGAGAGCGCCGCTCTGCAGCACAGTTTGCAGGAATATTTTTTCCTCTTTCGCAATGTCTTTGCTGTTTGCAGCGCCTGAAACAGTGGCAATAGAAGTGGATTTTTTCGCCAATCCAGAGCCTATGGAAAGGTTGTTGACTTCTTTTCCATCGAGGAACAGGTATATTTTTGATTCAAGATAGGACTCACCCTCTGCTGCCATTGTTTGCACAACCCTGAGGTTTCTCACTGCATTGAAAAAAGTTTCAGAAGCAGAAGGGGTAACTTCCACATCAAACTGCCACCTGTAATAATTGGCATCCATCTGGCTCACGAAAGAGTGCTTGGGGTCTATGTACACGTTTGCTATATCCTTTCTTGAGCCGTCGTTCCTATACACCGCTGCTGCTATAACAGCCCGCTCTTTTGTTATGTTCCATACCTCAAATCTGACATCCTTGTATGAAAAGCTGTCATTTATCTTCTTCGTATTATTAAGCAGGAATATGCTGCCATTTCCCAAATATTCCACAGAAATCCAGCTCTCCTGCGGCCCGAATTTCAGGAAGCCTGAATCGTTCTTGAACTCAACAGGAAGCGGAACTTTAGCTTCAAACACGCCCGTGGTGTTTATTAGTTTTTTCAAATCCTCCTCAGTCCCGCCTGCTATCTGAATTTGTATGAAATTTTTGTTCTGGTATTTTATCACCTGGAAGCTCGACTCGCGGAGAGAAGACATTCTTTTTTCAAGTATTGATTTTATGTCAAGTATCACATCGTCACTGGCATTGCCTGACGGAGCGACGACAGCAAGCAGCCCACCTTCCACATCAAGCCCGAAGTGGATGTTTGAAGACCTTTTTTCGCCGATTATTCCCGAGAAGCTCATGTTTTTTTCCAAAACACCCCTGCTCGTATCCATTGAAACCAATCCTGATATATTTACAAAAGCATTCACAGAAGCTTCATTGCCGTTTATTTTATATATGATATCGCCAGGCTCCAGGCTGCCGAAAACAGGCGAAGAAGGGTCAACATACTTTACATAAACTCCTGGCTGGCCCCACGGAGCTATCAGGAAAACGGCTATTGCTATGAAAAAAAGCAGAAGCAGAACCTGCCAGTTCCTCAGCACTGAGTATATCATTTGGTGCCACCCTCTTTTTTCTCAAGCCAGTAGTCCAAGACTATTACGTTCGTTATCCAAGTATTCATTATATCAAAACACAACCCCACAAGAAGGACAAGAGCTATCTGGCTTATTATCGTGCCCTGTGAAAAAATAAATAACGAAGCAACAGCTGCTATTGATGTTGATGTCATTGTCAGCCCTGTTTTTATGGCAGAAAATATCTTCTCCTCCAATGTTCCTGTTCCTTTCAAAACCCTTGTTGTCAGTAGTATGTCTGTGTCAACAGAATACCCCAATAACATGAGCAGTCCGGCAAAAACAGGCAGCGAGAGCCTCACATCCAAAAGGCTTATGCCTGCTACAGTCATGATTATATCCACCACAGCGCAGCCTATCACAGTGAAGCTTGGAACAATGGAGCGGAAGAGTATCAGAACCACAATGCCCATAAGAACAAAAGCCATTATCAATGCAGTCTGAGCCTGCTGCCAGAATATCTCGCCTATTGCAGGCTCCACCTTGCCCACATCAACAGAGTCATCACTAAAGTTGACAAGCGGTCGTATAGCATCAGTTATTTTTTTATCATCCATCTCCCTTGTTTGTATTATAAGCATCCTGCTGTCATATCCTTCCGCAAGCCTTATGGTAGCATCTGGCAGCGCCTTTTCAACAGCCCCGAGGTCAACGCTTCCTGTCGCTTTGATGGTGATTGTCAGCCCCCCTGTCAGCTCAACATCGCGCTGCATAAAAGAGCCATAATTTACGAAATTGCCGGCTATCACGATTAAAGAAGCAACGAGCAGCAGAGCTGGTATTACTATAAGCAGCCTGTATTTTTTTATGGATAATTCCATTTTTTCGCCTGTTTATTATAAGACTTTGAAATGATTAAACCTTAAATTTTTAAAACAGAACTTTACATACATGAAAAACACATTCGATGTCATAATAATAGGCGCAGGAGTCGCTGGCTGCCATCTGGGAAGCCTTCTCGCCGGCCAGGGGATTAAAACCCTGATAATAGAGAAGAGCAGAAAAGTTAAAAGGGATTCTGGCATAGTTTCAAAGGATATAGAAAAATTCGTGCGCCTTGACAAGAGCCTTGAAAAATCCAGGATAAAAAGAATGAAGTTTGTGTCACCCTCAAGAAAGTTCTTCATTCTTAGCAACGATGAGCCCTTTGCATATCTGCTGAACAGGGAAAAATTCGGAAAGCGCATGAGAAATTTCGCCAGATCGAGCGGCGCAAAACTTATTTACGCAGATTGCTCTGCTGTTGACTACGCCAAGAATTTCGTGGAAGCAGTTGCGGGCGGCAAAAAATATTATGCAAAGATTGTGGTTGGCTGCGACGGAGCTGGCTCCATAGTCAGGAAAAGCCTTGCCATAAAAAGCCCGAAGATATTTTATGGAGTCATGTCTTCGGGGGAGCCTGCAAAAAAATCCAGCGACATAGAAATACATTTTAACAAGTTTTGCTCCCCTCATTTCTTTTCATGGTCAATCCCCCAGGCAAAGGAAGCGGGAATTATTGTAAAGAAAGACCCTGTTGAATACATGAGATATTTTATCAACAGGATAGGCTTTTCTGCAAAAAAGAGCTTTATGTCGCCCATACCAATCGGGCAGGTTAAATCTTTCGGAGAAAGAGCTTTGCTGGTAGGCGATTCCTGCGGCCAGGTCAAGCCAGTATCAGGAGGCGGCATAATATATTCCCTGAGATGTTCTGAAATTGCAGCCAAAACCATAAAGCTTGCCATTGAGAAGAACAATTTTAGCGAGCCTTTCCTTAAGGGATATGAGAAATCATGGAAAAAACAGCTTTTGGCAGACATGCGGCTCCAGATGCTTTGCCGGAATCTTTACAGGAAAATGAGCAACAAGGACATAGACGACCTTTTTTCAATAATAGGAAGCGAAATTGAGAGCATAAGCGATTTTGAATATGATAAGTTGTCAACAATAGTATGGAAGCTTCCGAAAAAAACAATTCTTAAATGCGCAGTTCGCTATA
>CAZBKL010000011.1:0-15454 GCA_964492465.1 uncultured archaeon | reverse complement strand
TTCATGAGCGGATGGTACCCCAAGGAAACAGCAAAAATAATAATGGACATGGCAGAAAAGATAAGGAAAGTGGACGAATGCAAGAAGATGGGATTCAGCCAGAAGCAGATTCTGGAGTTCATATCATAGCAGGTGAGCTTGTTGCTTGGACATCCGCACTTCGTACGGCAGCAGACAAAATATTATAAATTCAGGTGAGTATGATGCTTGGAAACCTCGCTTCGCTCGGAGGCATATTCAAATAAAAAGTTTTAAATTCATTTAAATCCATTAAAAAATACTATAATCATAATCAAATCCTTCATTGAAATGAAATGATGTTATATGGTTGAGATCGAATCACCGGAAATTGCAAGCAAGATGGCATATGACCGAGCAATCGTGGTCTTTTCGCCAGAAGGGCGCCTTTACCAGGTGGAGTATGCTTTCAAGGCTGTGGAAAATGCCACAACAGTGCTTGGAATCGTCTTCAAGGACGGGGTGGCGCTTGTGGCTGCAAAAAGCGTTCCAAAGCTTCTGGTTCCTGAAACAGCGGAAAAAATAATAAAAATAGATGAACATATAGCAATAGGCTTCTGCGGGTTGGTGGCAGACGCAAGAGTCCTGGCAGAATTTTCGCGGGTTCGCGGTCAGGTGAACAGGATTTCCTACGGAAAGCCGATTTCTGTTTACAGCCTTGCAAAGCAGATAGCAAACAGGAAACAGCAATACACGCAGGTTGGCGGCATAAGGCCTTATGGCATTTCTTTCCTCATATCAGGGTATGATGATAAGCCTCATCTGATAGAAACAGACCCAAGCGGAACAATAAGGGAGTGGGAAGCTCATGCAATCGGGCGCGGCTCCAAGCAGGCAAGGGCTGTTCTCGAGAAAGATTTCAAAAGCGGCATGACAAGAGACCAGGCACTTGCCCTCGGAATTAAGGCAATGAGCGAGGCTGAGAAAAAAATAAACGCAAAGAATATTGACATATGCGTAGTCGAGAATAAGAAGTTCAGGAAGCTCGACCAGAACGAGATGAAAAAGTATTTCTAGAGGATAATTAATCTTACCGGGGGCTTCTTATTTATTAATGGTCCTAGCACGTCACTATTATAGTGCCGTGAACAATATGGGTTTCCCCTGTCATCTTTCTTAGATCCATCGCATCCTCTATCGCAACTGGAATTAGAACATGTATAAAGTAGGGCTCCTAAATTTTTATCTGATCCGTCGATCATAACCCACAACCATAAAACCACTTTTCTGCAGTCTTTTTAAGCAGATTCTGCGGCAGGGGTCTGCTCACTGCCTTGCTTCATGCAGGGCCCGAAGAGCCAGAGGTCAGGTAGAATCTGCTTTCCATTCATTTCAGCAAGCTTTGCTGAAAGCAGGTCGCCGTGCACACCAGGCCTGAAAGATGTCAGGGCGAGCACATAGCCGTACTCGCCGTCGTGGATAGAGGTTATGTCATGAATATTTGCCCCTCCGTTGTCCCTCGTCTTCACCTGAAGATTGCAAAGCATTTTAAGAATTTCCGGCATAATCATATTATCTTTCTCCTGAACATGTAGTTCTATACTCTTTGCGGATAAGCTTAAATATTTTCATTCAAGAAGACGCCTTTGCTGTTCCAGCAGGCTCTTCGCCACTTTCTGCTCTATCCC
This sequence comes from uncultured archaeon, assembly GCA_964492465.1. Lineage (GTDB taxonomy): Archaea > Aenigmatarchaeota > Aenigmatarchaeia > GW2011-AR5 > JAHLMP01 > CAZBKL01. The sequence goes on along the minus strand of CAZBKL010000011.1, from coordinate 13,808 downwards.
AGCTTCTGCAAGGCTTTTCTCGGTGATGTCATGTATTGTGACCAAGCCGTGGCTGAAAAGCGCATAAATAATTGGCTTTTTTGCGCTCAGGGCGCTTACAGGATAAAACTTTTTTTCATCTATCATGCTGGCAAAGCTTGCCTCATAAGGAAAATTCCAGCCAGTCAGCATTATATGCTTTGCTTGCGAATACTTCTTTGCGTGCTCCGAAAACTTTGTGTTTGTTATTATCCAAGCGCTCCTGAAGTTGCTCTGGTTTTTTTCGCTGGCAAAACCGTCCCTGACATCTTCAAGGCGGGCCTGCACCTGAAGGCATGTTCCCAAGCCGCAGAACCTGTGCGGATTTGAGTGGCGCTTGCACTCAACGAGATTATCCCCGTCTTTTTTCGCGATAATGTCAATCTGGTGCTCAACGCAAAGCCCTTCCACAAGCTTGTTGTATTCGCACTGGTAGCCATATGCCTCGAGAAGCTTTTTTACAAACAACTCAAAAATTTCAGGGTCAAGATGGGCTATCATTTCGCGGACAGAGTAAGCGACAGCGGATTTCTTCTCCACAATCCTGAGCTCTTTCAGAATATTCTGGTATATCTCCTGCGTGGTCATGCCGTCTTTGACAGAAGACTCTATCCTGCCTGCTATGGCTCTGGCATCTTCATCGCTGACGCCTACCCTGAGGCAGGTTCTGATTATCTTCTCTTTCTGAAATTCTTCCTTTCTGCCGTCGAATTTTATGACAAAAACCATGCTAATAACCAAGCTTTTTTTTCAGCGTAGCCATAAGGTTTTCTGATATTTCTCCTTTTGCGCATGAGCTCTCGCTCAGGGAATTGATTCCATTTGAAAGATTTTTATCCGGGCTGTAAACCAGGAATGGCACAGGGCCAAACTGGTGCGCGCCTGAAATCACAGATGTCTGGTGGTCTGATGAAACAACGACCCGGATATTCATCTTTCTGATTGCTGCAATTACCTGCCTGTCTATTTTTTCTATAAATTCCTTTTTCGCCTCAAAATTCATGTCATGCCCAGCCTCATCGCAGCCGTTTATGTGAAGGATGACAAAATCATATTTTTTCAAAGCCTTTTTTGCAGCAGAAAGCTTGGCTTTCAGGTCAGTGTCCATGCGCCCTGTTGCCTCTGCTGGCTTGATGACATCTATTCCGAGGAACCTGGAAATTCCCCATATTATTCCAACGCCTGATATGGAGCATGCCCTGAAATGGAATTTTTTTGAAAATTGCTGGACGCTCTTTGCTTTGCTGGCTCCTCTCAAAAGAACGTAGTTTGCAGGAAGCTTGCGTTTTTTGTTTATGCTGTCATTATCAAGGATTTCAAAAGCTCTAGCTGAAAACTCATTCAATATTCTTGCTGTTTTTTCAGATCCCTTTCTGGCTGATATTGTTTTCATCAGCATGCCTGTATCAGCATCTGAGATGTCTTTTCCAAGCCCTTTTCCTTCGAGTATGACAACACAGCGGTGCCCGACAGAATGGATGCACGTTACCCTGATGCTGCCTATTTTCATGCAAAGCTTTTTTGCCAGGATGTCCAATCCTGTTTCATCCCTGCCAGCTCTCCTGTCAATTATTTCCATTCCTTTTTCAGAGCGCTTTGCTGTTGCAAAGTTGCCTCTAAGGTAAACAGCATTCGCATTTGGCTTCATCCCCAATCCAAGAGCCTCAAGATATCCGCGCCCAGGATTGTCTGCATATGAATAACCAAGCAGCTCAAGAGTTGCCACATCACTCATGGATTTTGGATTGTAGTTTTTTGGAGCAACCGCTCCGCACCATAAGCCGCAGAACCCATGCGAAGCCAGGAAGTCTGTGTTGGGCTTTTTAGCAGCGCCAAGCGGCGTCTGGCTTCCTGAATCAGCTGCCCCGTCCAGAATAATGAAAACAACAGGCTTCATGAAATCAACATGATTTTTTAAAATATGGAACAAGGAAAATCGAAGGGCATCGTTGGGTTTTTAAATCATAAAGCCCTGTTCCCCTACTGACCCTATCTTTCCAGCATGAAATACCTTTCATACCTTTCGTCTTCTATCTTCTTCACATTCATTATGCTGTTTATGTCCTTTACAATTGCCATTGGCTCTGAGGTGCGGATAAATTTTTCAGCATCACTGAGCTTGTTCGATTTGTTTGAGTAGATGGTGAAAAGGGTGTCTCCGGCTTTTACAACAGAGCCTATTTTTGCATTGAGCAGTATGCCTGCTTCCTTGTCTTTTGGCGCACCTGCTATTTTTGCAGCCTCTGCCATAATCTCGTTGGCTATCCATATGACTGTCCCGCTCTTTTCTGAAATGATTTTGGCTTTCTTTTCGCCGATTACTATGTCAGATGGCTTTATTTTTGAATTTCCGCACTGCGCATCTATTATCTGTCGCAGCTTTTTCTCTGCTTTTCCTGATCTGAGAATATTGATTGCAGTTTCCCTGCTGCCCTTGTCTGCCATTTCAAATAGAATCCCAGCCAATGAGCATGCTTTTTCTGTGGCATCTGTCATGCTCCTGCCAGATATGAGCTCAAGCGCCTCCCTTGCTTCGAGCGCAGCTCCTATTGCGCGGCCGACAGGCTGCTCCCCATATGTCACGCCGCATGATGTTTTTATTCCGATGCGCTTCCCTATTCCTATGAACTCGCTTGCGATTTCATATGCTTCCCCGAAAGTCTTTACCTTTGTGCCGCGGCCAGTCGGTATGTCTATAACAAGATGGGACGCATTCACGGATTTTTTCTTGCTCATTATTGAAGGTATGTAAAGCGGGTCAAGGCCAAGCGGGTACTCTATTTTTATGAACAAATCATCAGCAGGCGCCATGTCAAGAGCTCCGCCCCATACAATGCAACCGTTGGTCTTGTTTACGACGCGCTTCATTTCGCTGATTCCGAGACTGACATTTGCAAGAACCTCAAATCTGTCTGCTGTACCTGCAGGAGAGGTTATGGCTCGGGAAGATGTCTTTGGTATGGTAAGGCCTGCTGCTGCTATTATAGGAACAAGAAGCAGGCTGGTCTTGTCTCCAGGGCAGCCGCCAAGGCTGTGCTTGTCAAAAACCTGCTTCTTTTTCAGGTCCAGAATTTTGCCTGAGCATGACATGGCATTTGTCAGGGAAACTATTTCCTCCATGCTAAGCCCGTGAATGTACAACGCTGTTATGAAAGCTGATAACTCAAGGTCGTTGAGGTTCCTGCACACCACGTCCTTTACTATTTCGCGCATTTCCCTTTCATCAAGCTTTGCCCCATTTATTTTCCTCCTTATTGATTTTTTTGAAAGAAGTTCCTCCCTCCTGGAAACTTCCAGCTCTTTTTCTCCCTTGAGCCCCAGGTCCTCTGCAACCTCAGAATATGCAAGGGCGTAGCCTGGCTTGACAAATTTGCTGCTCACATTTACAACAGAAGTAACTTCGCTTTTTCCGTTCCTCATAACGACCCTATCGAGAGGATGAACGCCAAGCTCTGCTGCATCGTCCTTGTTCATGATCACGACTGTCTTTCCGCCTGCATCAAGGTCAAGCTTCCTGACTTTAAGCTTCATATCAACACATCCTGGATAATCCTAAAATATGCACCACTTCTTTTATAGACTCCTTTATTCCTGGTATGAACTTGTATTTGTCAACATCCCTGATTGGAATCCACTTGCATTCGGTGAATTCCCTCCTGTCAGCTATTGGCTTCCTGCCGACAAAGCCTACCACCTTGCACACAAACCTCAGTCCTGGAATTTTTTTCTGTTCAGTTTTAACAGGAATTTCATATGTGCCAACAGGGCATATAACCTCAACAATCACGCCGAGCTCTTCTGCAAGTTGCCTTTTGACAGCTTCTTCAAAATTCTCCCTAATATTCATCTGCCCCCCTCCGCATTCCCAGAAGCCAGGATAAAGCTTTCTCTTGGCAGACCTTTTTGCTATCAGAACATTGTAGGCATTGCCTTTTTTCATCAGGCATATTCCTGCAACATGAACTTCTATTTTGCTTATTCCTTCCTCTCTCATAATTACCATGCCAAAAATTAAATGAATAATTAATCTTATGCGCAGCCCCATTTATTTATCGCAAGCCTGAGTTCAGGGTGATGCTTCGCATAGCTCCTGGCTGAAACTCCGGAAACAGCAGCATCAATTGACTGCATTATGGCGCGCGCACCTGCTTCCGGTCCTGAAGGATGTCCCCACAAGCCGCCGCCAAAATTTATTATAATGTCTTTTCCCAGAATATTAACAAGCTTTCCGACAAGGCCTGGATGAAGCCCGCCGCTTGCTATGGGCATGACTTCTTTTTTTGCATTCCAGCGCGAGCGCAGAAAATTATCAAGAGCCACAACATCCTCCTTGGAGCCTTCCATTTTTCCAACAATAGTTCCTGTGTGCAATGCCGAGACGCCGCAGAGCCTTAAGAATTTTGAATAGGCGAGCATGGAAATGCCGTGAGCTCGGTTTCTGGTAAACGCAGCGTGACCGGCCCTGTGAGCATGAATTATCATTTTCAAATGATGATTCCTTATGAATTGAAGGGCGGAAATTCCGCAAGAGACAACGTCAATCATTATGCATTTGCCTCCATGGCGCTTAACAAACTCTGCGCGCTTAAGCATTTCATCAGCAGGCGCTGTTATATTGGGAGCATATATCACGCTTCTTCCCTGCTCTGATTTTATCCTGTCAGTTGCATCGAGAATTAATACAACACGCTCCTCAAACTTGTTGAAGCTCATGGAGCCCAGATTCTCATCGTCTTTTGAATAATCAATTCCCGCAGAATAAATCCTGTAAGCAAGCTCTGCCATCTCCCTTGGGCGCAGGCCGACTTTTGGCTTGTATATTGTTCCGGCAAGCGGGCGGCTCTTGACTTTTGCAATCCTCCTTATGTCCTTCAATCCTAGCTCTGGACCGGGAAAGTTACTCGCAATGGATTTCGGGACCATGATATCATTGAGCCTCAGGTTTCTGACAGCCCTCATTCCGTATATGTTGCCTGCTATGCTGCTAAGAATCTGGGAAGCATTGCCTGGCTCGAACAATTCAGAGGGGTAAGCTATTTTAACAATGCTATTTTTGCTGTCAATTGAAAAAACCCTGGCAACCATTTTCATTATTCTCTTATTTGATGTCTTCACTTCTGTCCATGTCCCAACAGATGACTCGGCAGCAACCTGCTCTGCTGCCGTGGCGAGAGAAAATCCTTTTCCGGGCTCTATCAGATATTCGCATAAGAGGTCAGAGCTGCCTGGAAGGTATTTAAGGTCGATATATCCCATGACAATTATTCGCAACTATAATATAAAATGATTTTTAGATTTCCTTTTCAAATCAAAAAACTTTAAATACTTTTTACGATAGTCTAAATCAAGGTGAAGTGATGGACATTGAGTTCAGGAAAGCAGAAGAGGATGACTGGGAGGAGCCTGAAGGAGATATAGAGCCCGAAGGCGATGAGGAAGTTGAAGAAGAATATGATGAAGAGTGATGTTTTTACTTTTAATTTAATTTTTCATGCCTCATATGCGCTTTTCGCCTATCATTTTCATTATTTCTGTACTTTTCTTTATCCCGCTTTCTGTTATTACCCCCGAAACCAGGCTCCATGGCGTGATATCAAAAGCAGGATTAGAGACAGAAATGCCGTTGATTTTCTTCGCAAAAACTTCAGAAGACGGACGCATCTCTATTTCAATTTTTTTCCTGGAATCAATCTTCATTGACGAAGCTGCCACATAAAATGGAATGCTGTTGTCCTTGGCAGCGAGAGCGAGCATGTAAGTCCCAACCTTGTTGACAACTCCCTCTCTTCTAAGCGCATCGCACCCGACAATTATAATATCGTCTTTTTTTCCGAGAATTCCAGAAGCAGACATTCCTGCAGACGAGTCTGTTATCAATATGACATTTATGCTGCTTATTTTTGACAGCTCATTTGCCGTGAGCAATCCCTGGTATCTTGGCCTTGTTTCGTCCACGACAACAGTGAATTTCTTCTTCCTGGCAGCTTCTTTTATTATTTCCATAACATCAGAAGAATGGCAGTGGGTATGAACCTGAAATTTGCTTCCTATTAGACAGCTCCCATGAAATGCTACTCTCATGCGATGCATTTCTATTCTTGCTATTAGCCTGTCAATTGTCTCTGTGCTTTTGCTCTTCATGAGAGCCTCGAGGGCATTGTGCAGCACAACAGCAGTTGGGCGCGCTGCCTCAAGCTTTCTGGCTTTCTCATCAAATGCTTTTCCAAATCCGTTCCTGGATGAAAAATTGCGCAGATACCTGAGAGACGCGAGCGCTATGCTGCTCGCTCCCTGTATTTTCATTTTTTTAATATCGCTCTCAAGAGGCATTATATGTATTTGGCTGGCTGTGTATAAATCTTTCCTGCAAAAACAGGCTGTTTTTGATGCAATAATATTGCCTTTTTAAAGGTTGGTTCGTAACTAAATTTACAAAAATATATGGTGAAACACATGGTAGAATTTGAAAGCATAAAAAATGAAGAAATAAAATTCGGGAACAACAACTTCATAGAAGTCGCCAGAAAAAAGGCGGTGACTCCTGAAGGAGAGAACGAGTTCATATCTGTCAGCAAGGGCTTTTTCACCCCCGACGGGCAGAGAAGGTACAAAAGATCGTTCGCCCTTCCGGTAGATGCGGAAGTTGTGGAATTTGTTGCAGCAAAAATAAGGGAGATGCTGTAAATTCCGCGAATATTATTAGAAGGAAAAATTTTGGTATTCTTATTTTATTTTTTTATTTTTTCAGGTTCTGGGAAGTTAAAAATAAAAACAATTAAGAAAAAATAAAGCTAAAAATACAGCTTCGCTGGAATATCCCAAAGCATGAGCAGTAATTACTGGTTTTCATCTTCCCCTTCGACCCTCTGCCTCTCTATGAGCACAGCAGAAGGGGTTGCAACTACCCATTCCTCGCTTATACCGGCTATGTCGCCATTTATGGCTTCGCAGGTCTTCCTGACCCTTGCGATAGAGCGCTTGAGCTCTTCCACATCCTTGTCTTTGAGGTCCTTTATCTTCATGATGACAATCTGCCCGTCGCGCACTCTTTTCTGAATTCTTTCGGCGTCGGCATAACTGTCCATCTTTTCAATGACCAGTGTCATTTTTCCGGGTCCTCTGGTCTCGTTGTCCAGCGAAAGCTCGAGATATTCCTCATCCTCGCTTCCTTTCCCTTTGATTTTCTTGAAAATGTCCAAAGACATTTGTTCACCACTAATTGGTTTTTAAATTGCTAATAATAGATTTGATGCTAAGTTTTTTAAACCTATTAAAATCATCGCATTTTTGTCCTGGAAGATTCCATGATGGACACTATGTTCCATATTTTTGTCCTTGCATACATCGGAAGGTTCGGATCGTTGGATATGTCATCCATTATGTTTATAGACATGCCTATTTTGACGTCGTTCTCCTGTTTTTTGTCCTCAAGATTGCTCCTCACCTTCTCCATTTTTGCTCGGACATTTTTAGGAACGCTCTTGTCTTCCAAAAGCTCATCAATCATCAAAATCACAGTGTTCATTTCCATCACCTGCCATGATTTATTATTCAGGAAGCTCTTAAACTTAAAAGCGCGATGTCACCTGATTATTCTTGTCACATCCAGATTCCTGGGTTCGCATGCGCATCCAAGAACTTCGGAAACACTTGGCATTGTCCTCCCAGAATCGCCGCTGACGAGCTCCTTTATGTAAAGCCCTGCGTCGCAGCGGACTGTCAGAATGAATTTCCTATTGCTGATATACTTTGAATTCAAAGCCAAAACCTTTCTTTTCCTGAGAATGTCAGCTCTTCTTCTTATCACCCGCTTGGGGGTATGCTGGCTTATCTCGCCCTTAAGCACACTAAGCTTCTTCAAATCCGTCCTGCTGACATCTTTTTCGCACAAAACTTCCACGCGGTACTCTTTCCTGGCGCGCGAATCTTTTATCTTCCTGACTTCGTTGATATCAGAATTCCTCATCTTTCGGACTTTTATTTTCGCGCTTTTATTAACAGCTTTCATTATTTTTTTCAGGTCTGCTTTCCTTTTAAGAGGCTCGATTATCTCTATGACAAATGGCCGCCAACCGAGGCATCGGGCATCAATATCTTCGCGGCCCATGCCATGAAACTTATGATTGCTGCCTTTCAACATGCTCATAAGGGGCTTTGCAATTATCTGCTCTATGTTGTTTTTGAACTTTCCAGAAGGCCACTTGGTTTGCGGAATGCCTCTTGCCAGCTTCTGATATTCTCCGTAAAAGAATATCGGATTGGGCTGGGCAGAAACCTTGCTTCTTGAGGCGTCAATTATGAAATTAATGTCAGGGTTTTTCAAATCAGCCCTGGCAGAAAGAGCTTTTTCGAGCCGCTTTCCTATTTCGCGGTTTATCTCAGATTTCAGGGGTTCGCAATAATCCAAGCCAACACTCTCCCATAGACTTTCTTCGCGGGCAAGAAGGTCAGCTGAAAGCGTTGTGCCTACCAGAAAAGTTTTGAATTCCAGCCTGCTGGCTGCAGAAACTGCCCTGGAGACCCATGAATCTATGGATTTGAAAAAATCATCGCAGACCAAGCACTTCTTCTGCTTATGAATGACTGTTTTTGACAGCTTTTCGCCATGAAATACGAATCCTGCGAAATTTGAGGCATCTGTGCCTTTCAAATCATCATAGCCGTCAAGTTGCATAGCAATAGCTGTGCGCAAGGCTTTGCCCCGCTGGTCGTTGGAAAAGCCTGACAAAAGCTTTGCAAACTGCCTTCCAAGGCAGTGGTCGCAAACGCAGCCAGTCTTCAAAATTTCCTCGGTTTTTTCAAGCATGTCCATGAAAATCAACCTTCAATCACTCTTCCATTTGGCTTCTGCTCCTTGAAAACCTGGCAGCGAAATCTTGAAATTTTAGCACTGCTCATTCTCCAGCTACCTGGCGGCAATCCTGCTTTCAGGCAGAGATTATCAAGAAACTGTTCTTTTTCAGGCAGCTTCTCCCACACCTGCGGCAGAAAAAGCCCTGAGCAAGAGCCACATTCAAGAATCAAGCCGTCTTTTTTTGGAATTATTTTTTTAATCAGGTCGTTGGCTGAGCTGAATTTCACCTGCTCTGGCTTTGTCAGCACAGAGACCTCGATTACTATTTTTTCAAGCTCCCTTTCTTTCAGCTCATCAAACCTCGGGTCGCTACAGGCGCTCCTCGCAGACTCAATCACAGCTTTACCAAGCTCCATAACAGGAAGCGGCAATCCTATGCATCCTCTCAGCTCGTGCTTAGGATAAGTTTCTATTGTGGTGAATATGCCAAGCTTTTCTGAGAGCCAGCTTTCATGAATTTCATAGATTCCTTTCCTGCGCTTCACGAAATCTTCTGCTGCTCTTCTCGCGAGCACGACAATGAATTCGCCCTGTTTCGCAGACAACATAAATAATTCTTCCTTCCAACGCTTAAAGATTAAATAATTTATACCTGCCAGCCAATCTTATTATGAATGAAAGGATATATCTATACTCTGGAGATGTTCATAGCAATTTCTCTTATTTTTGGCTCTGTGATATTTGTTTTCAGCTCTCCTGCTGACAAGCCCGAGGCTGAACTGAACGTCATCCAGCAAAGTTGCTGGGAAGCCCTGAAATACATGGATGAAAAAGGCGACCTGAGAAAGTTTGCTAACCAGAGCAATGAGAGTGCGATAGAAAGCTCCCTGGAGCAGATAATATCAAAGAGCATTGGCTTTGAAGCAAAAATATGCAGGCCGTCATGCAGCACATCCGGGGTTCCGGCAAACCAGACTATTATCGCAATTGATTATTATTTGGCAGGCTATCGAAACATATACAATGCAAGCAAAGTCAGGATATATGCGTGGAAGATCCAGTAAGCGGAAGGTGATATTATAAAGGGACAATTTTTCATAATAGCTGCGTTGTTAATAATACTCAGCTTGCTTATGATAAAGGGCTTGCTGGCAATTTACAGCTCAGAAGAAACTGCAGTAAGCGAGAACATGAATATATTTGACAGGCAGCTGCTGAACATTAGGGGTGAATATGAATATTCGGCTGGGATAGCTTCTGTCATGGCTGATCCAAACTCATCATTGCAAGCATATCTTACAAACTTTTCCGGGCTTCTAAGAAGCGATAAAAACGCCAAAATACTCTGGGTTTCAGTATTTGTCAATGGCACAAACCAGAAATATTATGTCAATGCAGGAAACTACATGCAAAGCCAGATGGCTCTTAATGTTTCGCCGACAAGCTCGACACCATCGAGCGCTTTGCTGAACCTGACAGACATGTCAGCATCAGGAACAAATTTCAGCTCCCTGATAAACGGCACAATAAGCATGACCCTCAGATATGTTCTTGAGGGATACCAAAACGAGGATATTGTGCAGTTTGAAGTTTCGAATTCCAGCTCTGTTGTCCTTTTCCTCGATGCCGCTCTTGTGGCAGACAGCGGCAAGGTGCGGGAAAAGAGCTTGTTCTATTCAAAGATTTTATGAGCCTTTTAGAATTCTCATGAGCTCGGGAACATCAAGCTCAAATGCTGCCACAGGCTTTTCTATCTTCCATTTCTCTATTGCCTCGGGGCTCACTTCGCCGATTATGCCAACTGGCTTTCCTGAAATCTCAATCCAAGCTGCGCGGCCAGGCGAGAAGCTCGGATGCTCGGTTTTTTTAAGCTTGTATGATATTTTGAAGCTTCTCAACAGGGCATCGAGCGCTGGCAAGATATCTTCATAGCCAGCTTTGATATCGCTGATAGCGCAAGCTAGCTTGAGGTAGTTATGGGCTCCTGTCTCTGAAGACTGGCTTAGAATAACCACAAAGCCGATTTCAAAAATCTTCTGGGGATACTCCCTATTTTTGTTCTGCGCCAGAACCCGCAGAAGCGAGGGTATTATATTTTTTCTGCAAATTGTGCATTCGACTGAAAGAGGGTTTGCTGTTTCACAAACTTCTTCTTTTGGGCGGTTCATCTTTGTGAATTCATCTTCCTCGTTTGTGAGGACCATGCCCACTGTTTCCTGGAAGCCTTGCCCTATCATAGCTTCGCGAACATACCCAGAAATCTCAGCTGATTCATCCCTGCATGCTATTGTTGCTATGCTCGGCAATTCAGGATTAAAATTATGATATCCGTATGCTATGGCGAGCTCCTCCACAAGGTCCATCTGATGCAGTATGTCTGTCCTGTAATAAGGAACATCTGCATTTTTGCCTAAGCTTATGCCCATCATCGAAAGAAGTTTCCTGGCTTTGGGCGTGGAAAGCTGGACACCGAGAAGCCTGCTTGCATAATTTATGTCAAGCTTGATTATCATCGGAGAAGTGTCGGGCGTCAGCATCTTCCTGTCATCTACAATAATAACTTTTTCCACATGGCAGCCCCTTTCATGAAACAGCGCAGTAAGAATGTTAAGAGCCTGGTTCACAGCTTTGAGGTCTGTTCCTGTGACATCAATAAAAATGCTCTTTGTGTTTTCTGTGACCCTTGTGAGGTCACCGTTTATTATTGGTGGAAATGAAAGAACTTCTCCCCTCTTGTCAATTATCACAGGCCATTTGTCATAGCTGCTGAGAATATGGGCATATTTGACGCCCTTAGGATGAACCTTGCAAATTTCTGCGAGGCTGAGTTTCTTGTTCATGTCCAGGGGCACGAAGCTTATTTCAGCAGGAGGGACTGCTTTGTAAACAAAAGGTGGCTTCACTTTTCCAAGGTCATGAATTCCTATGGCAACTTTTCTCCTTTTTCTTCCAAGAGTGTCGTGAAGCTTTTCCTGCACCTGCATAAGGGATATCAGAAGCTCGTCTGTCAGCCTGATGTTTCTTACAGCAGCAGCAACTGCATAGGGGCGGACCTGCTTGACAGACTTGTCAACAACAAGCTTTATGCTGCCCTTCTTGAAATTGTAAGCAGGATCCTTTCCAATTCCGAGAAAGTTTCTTATGCTTCTTGCAAAGCCTTCCACGCTCAGCATGTCCGGCCTGTTGGGAAAAACTTCAAAGAAAGCTTTTCCGTTTTCAAGCTTTTCAAGGGGAAATCCCATCATGGGAATTTTCTCTGACAGCTCGTCTTTAGTGAGCTTTCTGCCGACAAGGTTTTCAAGGTCCGAAACTGAAAATTCAACTACAGCCATAGTTTCACCGCCCTAAGCAGTTCAAGGTCGTTCTTGTAATAAAAGTTCCTTATGTCATCCAGACCTAATTTGAGCATAATAGGCCTCTCAAGGCTCAGCCCCCACGCAAGAACGGGGCAGTCGATGCCCAGCGGCTTTGTAACTTCTGGCCTGAAAATGCCAGATCCTCCCAGTTCCATCCACTCTCCCCGCTCTTTGACAAAGACTTCCGGCTCAACAGACATCTCTGTGTATGGGAAATATGCTGGCCTGAACCTTATTTTTTCAAATCCCATTTTTCTGTAAAATTCCTTCAGGTAACCGAGAAGGTTCCTGAAATTGACATTATTATCAGCCACTATTCCCTCAACCTGCGTAAATTCAGCAAGATGCTTGTAATCTATGGTTTCATTCCTGAAAACCCTGCCTATGCAAAAGATTTTAGCAGGAGGCTTGAGCTGGCTGAGCATACGTGCTGAAACAGATGTGGTATGAGTGCGCAGAATGGTTTTCTTTGCTATATCAGCGCTCCAGCGAGAGCCCCATCCAGTCGAACCTGTTGTCCAGCCGTTTTCGTGGGTTTCCTTAACCCTGCTGACAATATTCTTGTCAGGCAGCTGCGCTTCTTTTGGCGTTTTCATGTAGAATGTGTCTGCCATGTCCCTAGCAGGATGGTCTTGCGGCTGGAATAGCGCGTCAAAATTCCAGAATCCTGATTCAACAAGAGGACCTGAAGCTTCGCAAAAGCCCATGTCAAGGAAGATGTTCCTGATTTTCTGTATGTAAATTGATATGATATGCTTCTTTCCGGGGTGGAAAACTTTTCCTGAAGCTTCCACATTATAAGGCTTCAGACTGACTTTTCTCCACATCCCTGTCTTAAGAAGCTCTGGCGTGAGCGATGCAATTTCCTGCTGTTTTGCCTGTTCTTTGGCGCGAACCATCTCTGTTTCACGATTTTCTTCAACCAGCTTCCTCGCAACAAGCTCTTTCAAAACATTCTCGTCAGCGCTGCCTTTTTTTTCCACTATTTCGAGCGCATCCTGATGAACAAAGGATTTTGGCTTTTCAGACAGGAAAAGTGAGTTTTTTTCCATCCCGACCCACTTGTTTCTCTTTGCCCAGTTCAGGGCAACAGAAAAGCTGCCAAGTTTCTGGGCTTCTACCAAAGCCATTTTTCCACCGGCTTTTTCAAGAGCTTCCACCAAAAGCTTTTCAGGCAGGCCGTCTCTCAGGTGCTTTTTGCCTTCTTCTGTCAATACAAATTCGCGCTTCTTTTCCATCAATTACCGCCTGTTAATATTGTTAATTTGTCTTGACTGATTTTAAAGTTTGTATTATTATAGAAGGCCGAGCATCAGGACTAATATGACGCCTGCTATGAGAGAAAATATGGCATAGTGGCTGGTGCCATCAGAGCATGAAAGCGGTATGAGCTCATCTGCTGATATGTAAACCATTATGCCTGCTGTTGCCGCGAGCAGAAACCCTATCGTGTTCATTGGAAGGAAGCTGTAAAGGTAGTATGCAAAAAGAAATCCTATTATTTCCGGAAGCGCTGTTGAAACTGAAATAAGAAAAGACCTGAGCCTTTTTTTCGTATAGTAATAATAGGGGGAGGACGTGCATACGCCTTCTGGAATGTTATGTATGGTTATGGCTATGGCAATGGCGAGGCTCAATTT
>CAZBKL010000010.1:9405-15611 GCA_964492465.1 uncultured archaeon | reverse complement strand
CAGCTGAAGCCAAAGCAGATGCCATATGCATGCATTTCACTTCTGTTAAGGATTACATGACAGAAGATTATGGGCTGAAGAAGGGAGTTTCTGTTGATTTGGGCAAGGAAACAGTTTACCATTATCTTGAAAGAGTTAACCTGAAGGAAAATGAATGGAAAAAGCTTGTTGATAAGGCAAAAAAACTCGGTCTTTCAGTCTGCATAATGTGCAACGATTTGCACAGCGTGGAGTTCGCCTCTTCTGCCGGAGCAGATGCCTTGATAATTCCTCCTGCGGCAATAGTCGAGGAAAATCTCGTAAGAAGGATAGGCTCCGAGAAAAAGCCTGTCCTTGTAAGGATAGGCGGCGCCACCATGAGTGAGGTGGAACAAGATATAAAATGGCTGAAAGAAGAAGGAAACGATAAAATTATTCTTGTACATGGCTTTCAGAATTTTCCAACACCACTTGAAGAAATGCACCTGAGGTTCATGGCAGCCCTGAAGAAAATGTTCAATCTTCCTGTTGGCTTTGCAGACCATGTTGATGCTGATTCGGAGATGGCGCTGTCAATACCTCTTGTAGCTGTGGGGGCAGGTGCAAATTTCATAGAAAAGCACATGACCCATGACAGGAGCCTCAAAGGCGAGGATTATGAGTCTGCTCTTAATCCGGACGAATTCAAGAATCTGGTTTCAAATATAAGGGAACTTGAAAAATCGCTTGGCTCTGGTTCTGTAAGGGAATTGTCGCAGAAAGAGAAAGACTACAGGCTGATGTCAAGGAAAAGGGCTGTTGCTGCTAACGATATTGCAAGAGGAACAAAAATTTCCAAGGAGATGATTTTATTCAAGAGAGCTAATGAGGGCGTTTATGCAAATGAAATAAAATCCCTCTACGGAAAAAAGGCAAAGGCCAGTATAAAAAAAGACGAAGGAATAACAGATGAAAAGGTAGAATAGGATGAAATGCGCAATATGCGGAAGCGAAAATGCCAGCCACTCCGGGATAGGGGGGCAGCCGGTTTTATTTTGCAACAATTGCGGGGGCTCTTTCAGGCAAACAAAAGAAACCAAAAAGTTTTACGACAAGGAATATTTTGAGAAATGCTACACTGGAAATGATAATGACATTTCCAGGATTAGAATAGCAAAGCGCTACGTGGACGAGCTTGCCAAATACAAAAAAACAGGGAAGCTTCTGGAGATAGGCTGCGCAGGGGGGCATCTCCTCAAAGTTGCCCAAACAATGGGCTTTGATCCCACAGGAATAGAAATAGGAAAGTTCGCTTCTGACTATGCGAGAAAAAAATTCAAGGCACGCGTTGTAAACAAAGACGTCGAGAGCGCGATAAAAAGTTTCAAGGGCAAGACTTTTGATGCCGTGGTCATGATAAATCTTCTTGAGAACGTAAGGCATCCTCTTTTTGTGATGAAAGAGGTTCACCGTGTTTTGAAAGACAACGGAGCAGTTCTGGCATGCGTTCCAAGCTACAATCACTTATTCAAAAAAACATACCCGAAACTCAGGGTGACGTTCTTTACTCCCAAATCTTTCAGGAAAATGTGTTATGCTTCCGGCTTTTCAATAGTTTCCATGAGGACAAGGCTATTGTCTTATATTGCAGACAATATCCAGCAGAAGATTTTTTTCAGAAAGCATGCGCAGCCAGCTGCCAGCAAGGAAACTAATTTTGACAAAGCCGTAATGGAGATGAAAACCCCGGCAATAGCGCTGTTGCTAGATTCTGCTGACAAGACACCGTGGGGCGTAAGCATACACGCGGTGCTGAAGAAGGCGATCAAATGAAATCCGCAATATTCATAACAGTAAGGATGAAGTCCACAAGGCTGCCAAAAAAAGCTTTGCTGGAAATAGAGGGCAAGCCCACTATAGGGCATCTCATAGAGCGCATGAAGATGTCTAAGCTCAGCGACATGGTGGTTGTCTGCACGTCAACGCATCCTGATGATGCTATTCTTTGCAAAGTCGCTGGAAAACACGGAGTTGAATGCTTCAGGGGAAGTCCCGAGGACAAGTTGCAGAGATATCTTGATGCAGCAGATAAATACGGCATAGAATTTGCAATTATAGTTGATGGCGATGACATCCTAGGCTCATGGGAATACGCTGACAAGATAATAAGTTGCTATGAGAAGACAAATGCTGATGTGATTTTCTGCAAAGGCCTGCCATTAGGAATGGCTCCAAGCGGCCTGAAGATATCTGCCATAAGGAAAGTATGCTTGATGAAAGATGAGAGCGATACTGAAGTCTGGGGCGGGTATTTCACAAAGCCGGGGCTTTTCAAAATAGAATATCTGGATGCAGAGCCTGATGAAGCCATGGACGCAAGAATAACCCTTGATTACCAGGAAGACCTTGATTTTTTCAGGGCATTGTTCAGTGAAATAAAAGGCAATGGCATATTTCATCTGAGCAGGATTGTTAGATTTCTGAAAGAGCATCCTGAATTGAAGAAAATAAACAAAGTTGCTCAGGAAAAATACGAGGAGCATATAAAAAAATCAGCCCCCGTCAAGTTTAAGAATATTTCTGCCAAAAAGTAACTATTGATTGAAGTTGTAATGCTGTCAATGCACGAAAATGATGGTTCAGATGAAAAACGCATTCTTGGTTGGAGAGCAGGTTTATCTGAGGCCCCTTGAAGAAGGAGACCTTACAGACGATTATTTGAAATGGTTGAATGACCCTGAAGTCACATCTCATATGAGCGCAGGGCTCTTCCCCCAGACCAAAGCATCGCTAAAATCATACTTTGACTCTGCCATGGCAGAGCAGGCTGCGCGCGGCGGGGCATACTTTGCAATTGTGGATAAAACAAATGACAAGCACATAGGCAATACCCAAATCTACAAGATTGACTGGAGAAACAGACGATGCGAGTTCGGCATACTTATTGGCGAAAGAGCGTACTGGTGGAAGGGCATTTGCAAGGAGGTCTTGCTACTCTTGGTGGAGTATGTTTTCACAAAGCTTAATCTAAGAAAAATTTGCATAAACGCGATTAAGGAAAATGTCAGCGCTATAAAGTCATATATGAATGTTGGCTTCAAGCAGGAAGGTGAGCAAAGGGAGATGTGGTTCGACTCTGCCACCGGAAAATATGTCAGCAACCTGTGGCTCGGGCTTCTCAGGGACGAATACATAGAAGGAAAGAAAATAAATACTTTAAAAAATTAAATAATAAGAGGTTATCAAGATGAAATATTGCGTAAGATGCGTGACACCGGATACAAGGCCCAGGATAGAGATTGACGAGGAGGGTGTCTGTAACGCATGCAGGCATGCTGACAAAAAGAAAAACGAGATTGACTGGAACGCCAAAAAAAAGGAATTTGAAAAGCTTCTTGACGAGGTAAGAACCAGGGATCCGCTAAAATATGACTGTGTTGTTGCAGGAAGCGGCGGAAAGGACAGCATTTATGTCGCATACAGGATTAAGCACGACTATAAAATGAACCCGCTGCTTGTCACATACCCTGTTGACAACCAGATGTACACAGCAGCTGGAAAAAAGAATTTTGAAATCTTCAGGACCAAGATGGGCATCGACCATATCACATTCACGCCTAATCCTGTCATTGACAAGAAGCTCCTGAAAAAATTCTTCATGCTATATGGAGACCCATACCTGCCTTGGAGCAAGGCAGTGCATACATTGCCAGTCAAGGTTGCAATCGCTTTCGGTATTAGGCTGATTATTTATGGGGAGCCGCCTTCTGAATACGGAGGGCCTGATATTGGCGTTATGAGCGTTAAAAGTGTGAAGGAGCTGGCGCGCACAGGAAGCGTCAAAGACCTGAAAGAGCCTGAGAACTGGCCTGAGCTTTTCCCAGACAACTCCGTAAAGCTCTCGGACCTCAAGGCATATATATATCCAACCCAGGAAGAACTGGACAGGGCAAAGATAAAGGCAGTTTATTTCGGGTATTATCACTTCTGGGACCAGTATCAGAATTACAAGTTCTGCAGAGAAAATTTCGGATGGAACGAGCATGATTACAGGTTTGAAGGCACATGGATGAACTGGCATAGCCTGGATGATAAAATGGACACATTCTATCAGTATCTCATGATGCTCAAGTTTGGCATCAGCAGGGCGCAAAAAGAAGCAGCCCCGCTCATAAGGACAGGGCACCTGACAAAAGAAGAGTTTATGAGCAGGATAAAGAATGTTTACTACGAGTTCCCTTACAGGTACCTGAGGGAGTGCATGGACTGGCTTGATATGAGCGAAAAGGAATTTTTTGACGTTCTTGAGAAGTTCAGAAACAAGGAAATATGGGAGCGCGTTGGCTGTGAATGGAGGATTAAAAATCCGCCATGGGAGACTCTCAAAAATGAGTCGACCCAGAAGGGAAAAGTTCAGATTTAAGAACATTTCTGCCAAAAAGTAATTTTGGTGCGATTATATGAAGTTTCTGGTCATTGGTTTGGGCTCAATGGGCAGGCGGAGGATAAGGAACCTTCAGGCTTTGGGCGAGAGAAATATAATAGGAACAGAGCCGATTGAAGAGCGAAGGCAGCAGGTTGAAAAAGAATACGGAATAAAGGCAGTTTCTTCTGCTGAGGAGGGTTTTGAGCAGAACCCCGACGCTGTTATAATATCAACTCCGCCAGACAAGCACGGCGAGTATGCTCTGATGGCTGCCGAGCAGGGAAAGCATTTTTTTGTGGAAGCGAGCGTCATTCTTGAAGAAGAAATCATAAAAGCCAATGAGATCGCGAAGCATAAAAAAATTATTGCCATGCCATCCTGCACAATGAGGTTCAACTGGAGGATGAAAAAAATGAAAGAGCTTGTTGACAGTGGCGCTGCCGGGAAAATAAGCGCCATAAATTACCATATGGGGCAGTGGCTTCCCGACTGGCATCCCCATGAAGACATAGGCAAATTCTACGTCGGCAAAAAAGAAACCGGAGCCGGGAGGGAAATGGTGCCCTTTGAGCTTGAATGGATACAGTGGGTTTTCGGAAATGTCAGCGAAATATCATGCATGACAGGAAAGTTTTCCAGCCTCCCTGTTGATATAAATGATGTTTACAGCCTCAACCTGATGCTCGGCAGCAGAATAGTCCTGAATATGCTCATAGATGTGATATCACGCTCTGCTGTGAGGAGAATGGAAGTGATAGGCGACAATGGAAGCATAGTAATGAACTGGGATGACAATGACGTAAAGTTATATGAGCCGGACAAGAGGGAGTGGAAAACATTTTCTGTTGAGGAGAAGTCCCATCAGAAGGGCTACTGGGTAAAGGATGACATGTACATAGAGGAAATCAGGCATTTTTTGGATGCTGTAAACGGAAATGTAAATCTGATGTACACATTGGACGATGACATCAGAAACCTGAATATTCTTTTAAGCGCTGAAAGAAGCAGCCAAGAAGGAAAGCATGTTTCTGCAGATGATTTGTAGGCGGTGGTCATATGAAAATAGCATGCTGCCAGGCAGACATAAAATGGGAGGACAAAAAGGCTAATTTCATCAGAGCAGAAAATTTTGTTTCAAAAGCTGCCAGGAAAAAAGCTGACGTTATATGCTTTCCTGAGCTGTTCTCCACTGGTGGTTCAGACAACCCCGCGCAGCTCATGGAAAGCGACAAGGAAGAAACAGTTAAATTTCTTTCCAGCATTGCCGAGAAAAACAAGTTTTATGTTATAGGCAGCTTCATTGAGAATATTGGCGGAAAGGCGAGGAATGCCTGCGTTATTTTTGACAGGGGCGGAAAAATCATTGGGAAATACCACAAGATACACCCGTTTACATTTGACGGCGAACATAAAACATATGAGCCGGGCGACAGCATAGTTTTTTTTGATGTCGAAGGAATCAAATGCTCTGCTTTCATATGCTATGATTTAAGATTCCCGGAGATTTTCAGGATAGCTGCCATCAAGGGAGCAGAAATCTGCTTTGTCATAGCAAACTGGCCCTATCCGAGGCAGGAGCACTGGAAAGCCATTCTGAAGGCAAGAGCCATAGAGAACCAGATGTTTGTTATCGGCGTCAACAGAGTCGGAGAATCCCCGACTAACAAATACTTCGGCTTCTCGCAGGTAATAGACCCTCTTGGCAATATCATTGCAGAAGGAAAAGAGGCAGAAGAAGAGCTGATAATCGCTGATGTGGACATCGGCATTGACAGAAGCTGGAGAAAGAAATTTCCATGCCTCAAGGACGCGAGATATGAAC
>CAZBKL010000010.1:0-9395 GCA_964492465.1 uncultured archaeon | reverse complement strand
AATGTGATTATATGGAGCCAAGAAAAATCAGCCTTGAAAAATCCCTTGCATTATCAAGGCGCGCCCACCAGATAATTCCAGCAGGCTGCCATACTTACAGCAAGGGAGACGACCAGTTCCCTGAAAATGCGCCAAGGTTCATAGAGCGGGGAAAAGGCAGCCACGTATGGGACGTTGACGGCAACGAATTCATAGACTGGGGAATGGGCCTGAGGACTGTTATTCTCGGCCACTGCTACGAGCCTGTGCTTCAGGCTGTCAGAAAGCAGCTTGAGCTGGGCTCAAATTTCACCAGGCCAAGCCCGATAGAAGTTGAGGCAGCAGAGCTAATGCTAAAAACCATAAAGGGAATGGACATGGTCAAATTCGGCAAGAACGGCTCTGATGCCACGCACGCAGCAACAAGGCTTGCCAGGGCTTTCACAGGAAGAGAGGGAATAGCAATGTGCAAGGACACTGGCTTTTTTTCAATAGCAGACTGGTTCATAGGAAAGACAGAATGCGATTCAGGAGTGCCGAAACACACAAAAGAGCTTTCTTTTATGTTCGATTACAATGACATAGAAAGCCTCAGGGCGCTTTTTGACAATAACAAGGAGAAAATAGCCTGCGTCATAATGGAGCCGGCATTTTTAAGGGGGCCTGAAAATAATTTTTTGCAAAACGTGAAGAAAACATGCCATGACAACGGTGCGTTGCTGATATTTGACGAGATGATATCAGGCTTCAGGTTTCATCTTGGCGGCGGACAAGCTTACTTCAATGTCACCCCAGATATTTGCACTTTTGGCAAGGCAATGGCAAACGGGTTTTCTGTTGCTGCCATAATGGGAAAAAGAGAGTTCATGGAACTTGGAGGGCTTGAGCATAAAAAAGAGCGCGTTTTTCTCCTCTCCCTAACCCACGGCAGCGAAGCTCATTCTCTTGCCGCAGCTATCGCCACCATAAAAGAAATGAAAGAAAAAAATGCCATAGGGCATTCGTGGGAAATTGGGAAGAAGCTGCAGGACGGCATAAATAAAATTTCAAAAGAGAACGGCGTTTCTGGAAATATCTCATGCATCGGATATCCTTGCAGCCCCGGAATATCAACAACAATTGACGGGAAAACATCCTTTGAGCTCAGGACGCTGCTCTTGCAGGAAACAGTTGCCCGCAGCATCCTGATTCCTTGGATTTCCATAAGCTATTCTCACGGGGAAAAAGAACTCAATGCCACATTTGAAGCTGTTGACGACTCTGTGAAAATCTGCAAAAAAGCGCTGGAAGAAGGATTTGGCAAGTATCTGAAATCAAAAGTCGTCAAGCCAGTGTTCAGGAGGTACAACTGATTTTTTATAATTTTTCTTATGTTGATTATTATGATGATAAAAATAGGAAGCAGGCTTGTGGGCGAAGGCCAGCCATGTTTCATAATAGCAGAGGCAGGCGTAAACCATAATGGAAACATGGATTTGGCTTACGAGCTTATTGATGAAGCTTGCAGGACAGGCGTTGATGCTATAAAATTCCAGACGTTCCTTTCTGAAAAAATCATAACACCTGATGCCAGGCGCGCAGAATATCAGGCTGCAAACATAGGAGGAGAAGAAACGCAATATCAGATGCTAAAGAGGCTTGAGATAAGTTATGGGCAGACAAGGGAATTGAAAAAATACTGCGATTCCAAAGGTATAATTTTCCTATCAACCCCCCATTCCTGCAACGAGGATATTGATTTGATTGCAGAGCTCTGCCCTGCAATAAAGATAGCAAGCGGCGATGCCATTAACCTGCCATTCCTAAAATACGCTGCCGAAAAAGGCCTGCCGATAATACTTGCCACAGGAATGAGCACCATGAACGAGGTAAGGGAAGCAGTTGATGCAATAAAATCCATCAACAGCGAGC
Organism: uncultured archaeon; assembly: GCA_964492465.1. Taxonomy (GTDB): domain Archaea; phylum Aenigmatarchaeota; class Aenigmatarchaeia; order GW2011-AR5; family JAHLMP01; genus CAZBKL01. The sequence goes on along the minus strand of CAZBKL010000010.1, from coordinate 7,505 downwards.
TTATGCTCCTTCACTGCACCACAAATTACCCGACCCCGCTGAACGAGGTTAACCTGAAAGCAATGCTCTCCATGAAAAAAGAGTTTGGGCTGACTGTTGGCTATTCAGATCACACCATGGGAATCAAAGTCTCTGCTGCTGCAGTTGCTCTTGGCGCAAAAGTCATAGAAAAGCATTTCACTCTTGACAGGAATATGCCCGGCCCTGACCACAAGGCTTCTCTCGAGCCTTATGAACTTGAAGAAATGGTGAGAGAAATCAGGGAAACTGAGAAAAGAATCAGCAAAGGCGAGAGCGCAGATGATATAATCAGCGAGCTTGGCGTATACGAAGCCCTCGGAGACGGGATAAAAAAGCCGACTTCTTCAGAGATGAAAATAATGATGGGCATAAGGAAAAGCATACATGCTGATTCTGATATCAGGAAAGGGGAAAAAATAACAGAAAGCAACATAACAATAAAAAGGCCGTTTGACGGCATGCTGCCAAAATATTACTGGAGCATCCTGGGAAAAAGGGTTAATAAAAATATGAAGAAAGACGAGCCTATAAGAGAAGCGGATTTGGAATAGCTTTCAGCCATCTTTTATTTCAGCTTTCCATATCACAATCTTTTTTCCATCTTTCTTTATGAAAGCGCCGTTATAAGGCTTTGACAAAGCCCTTATTTTCCTGTAAATCTCCTCAGCAGATTCCTCATAAGGCTTTATTTCATTGTCTTCCAGAGTCCTTTTCTTGAACATGGTTGCCTTTGACTCATCCTGCCTTATTCTCGGCGCATTGCCTGCTATGAGCATCGGAAGGCATCTCTTTACCAGCTTCCTGCCGCCTTCTATTACCTTTTCGTAAACATCTTCTGCATAATCATCATTTTCTATGAAAAACTTCTCCTGCCCTATGATGTCGCCGTTGTCCAGCCCCTCTGCCGCATAGAACATCGTAACTCCGGATTCCCTGAACCCTGAAAGAATTGAATTTATTATTGGAGCAGGCCCCCTGCCTTTCGGAAGAAGAGTCGGGTGGAACCCCACAAATCCCTTTTTGGGAATTTCCAGTATTTCTCTGCCAACAATCTGCCTCCAGCCGCACATTATCACAAGCTCTGGTGATATTTTTTTTATCAGTTCTATTGATTCGTTTATGTTCTCCACTTCTTTGACAGGAATTCCAAACTCGTCCCATTTTCCCCTAGCAACGCTGTCGTACATAACTGTTTTTGCTTTTTCTGACAGTGTGATAACAGCCTTTATTTCAGCGCTTTTTATTTTCACAGCCTCTTTCAGAAGCTCATGCCCAAGCCTGTTTGCAGAGAGCCATATTATTCTCATCGAATTTCACCATTCTGCATTTTATGGCATATCAAAAGGTTCTCCATAAGCATTATCACTGTCATTGGGCCAACGCCCCCTGGCACAGGAGTTATGTATGATGCCACATCCCTCACATGCTCAAAATCAACGTCGCCGGTAATTCTGCCACCAGCTCTGCTTATGCCGACATCCACAACAACAGCTCCTTTTTTAACCATGTCAGCTTTTATCAAGCCAGCCTTTCCTGTTGCAGATACAAGAATATCTGCACAGCGCGTGTTATCACCCAAATCCCTTGTTTTTGAATGGCATACAGTAACAGTGGCGTTCCTGTTAAGAAGCATAGCTGAAATCGGCTTGCCCACATTATTGCTCCTGCCAACCACAACAGCATTGCTTCCATCAATTTCTATTCCGCTTTTTTCAATAAGCTTTATTACCCCCCTGGCAGTGCACGGCGCAAGCAGCTCGTCGCCCCTGAAAAGCTTTCCAATGTTATGCGGGTGGAATCCGTCCACATCCTTTTTCATGCCAATGTTTTCCATAACCTTTGTTTCATCCATATGCTTTGGAAGAGGAGTCTGCACAAGAATTCCGCTTATTTCCTTTTTGATGTTAAGTTTTTTGATTAATGATATCAATTCTTGCTCTGCTGCAGATTCTGCCAGCTCATGCTTCTCGAAATAAATTCCCAGCTCCCTGCACATCTCTTCTTTTTTCCTTATGTAGATTTTAGAAGACTCATCATTGCCAACTTTAATAACAGCGAGTCCCGGCTTATTTTTCATGCGCAGGATTTCATTTTTCAGACCTTCCTTTATTTCTTCTGCCAGCTTCTTTCCATCAAGAATTTTTGCCATTTCAGCCACCTAATTCAGGATAGAGCGGGAATTTTTTGCACATATCCTGCATGTCTTTTCTGCAACTTTCAATAATGGAATTATTTTTAATATCAGAAAGTATGTTTGCAATGCATTCTGCAATGAATTTTATTTCAGAAGTGCTGAGCCCCCGTGTTGTTACAGCCGGAGTTCCTATTCTTATTCCGCTCGGGTCCCATGGTCTTCTTTTGTCAAAGGGAATCATGTTTTTGTTTACTATTATATTTGCCTTTTCCAAGGCATTCTGCGCTTCCATCCCTGAAATATTTTTTTCAGTCAGGTCCACGAGAATCAAGTGATTGTCTGTTCCTCCTGTTACAAGCCTGAAACCGCTGTCTGTCAGGGTTTCTCCGAGAGTTTTTGAGTTTTCAACCACATGTTTCTGATAATCACTGAAACCTGGCTGCAAAGCTTCCTGGAAAGCGACAGCCTTTGCAGCTATTATATGCTCCAGAGGCCCGCCCTGCAGACCCGGGAATACTGCCTTGTCAATCTTTTCAGCGTGCTTGCTATTTGCCATTATTATGCCACCGCGGGGTCCCCTGAGAGTTTTCTGCGTTGTGCTCGTAGTGGCATCAGCATAAGGCAGTGATGAATTGTGCAATCCAGCTGCTATGAGCCCTGCTATATGCGCTATGTCTGCAAGCAGATAAGCTCCGGCTTCATCAGCAATTTCCCTGAATTCCCTGAAATCTATCTCCCGCGGATAAGCTGATGCGCCTGCTATTATCAGCTTTGGCTTTTCTTTCAGCGCAGTCTTTCTCAAATCTTCCATTGATATTTTTTCAGTTTCGCTGTCAACGCCATAAGGTATTATATCGAACCACATTCCGCTTATGTTCACAGGGCTTCCGTGTGTCAGGTGCCCTCCATGAGCAAGGTTCATTGACATTATTTTATCTCCTGGCTTCAGGAAAGCCAGGAATGACGCCAGATTTGCCTGTGAGCCTGAATGCGGCTGCACATTAGCATGCTCAGAATTGAAAAGTTTTTTCAATCTTTCTATAGCAAGCTCTTCGCAGATGTCTATGAATTCATTGCCTGCATAGTATCTTTTTTTCGGATACCCTTCCGAGTATTTGTTTGTAAGAACAGAGCCCGCTGCCTCAAGCACAGCAAGGCTTGCGTAATTTTCAGAAGCTATGAGATTTATATTATTCCTTTGCCTATTTAATTCAAGGCTCATGGCTTTGGCAATATCCGGATCTGATTTTTTTATATGCTCAAACATAAAACATGATTGTGGCAAAAGACTTATAAAAAGAGCTAAGCTTTTAGGGCCGATGGTGATTTTTTGAGGAAGATATGCATTTTCACAGGCTCAAGGTCTGAATATGGCCTTCTAAAGCCGCTTATGGAGGAGATAAAAAAAAGCAGAAGCATGACGCTTTATGTTGTGGCAACTGCCATGCACACAGAAAGGCAGTTTGGCTACACCATCAATGAAATAAGGAAAGACAGATTCAGGATAGATTCTGTTGTCAGATTTGGTGGCGAGGGCGAGAGTGGCTATAAAGTCGCAAGAGCCATAGGAAAAGGAATAGTCGGCATATCAGACGCCCTCAAAAAAATCAATCCTGATATTGTTGTTTTGCTGGGCGACCGCTATGAGACTCTTGCTGCTGCTGTGGCATCAGCTTACATGAACATTCCAATTGCCCATATACACGGCGGTGACAGCGCAAGAGCAGGACTGGACGAATATGCAAGGCACGCAATCACAAAGCTTTCTAACATGCATTTCCCTGCGACAAGAAGGAGCATGAAAAGGATAATAAATATGGGCGAGGACAGGTGGCGCATTTTTTTGGTGGGCGCCCCGGGCCTGGATTCAATAATGAAAGTGAAAATTGACAGGAAAAGAATAGCAAAAAAGTATGGCGCAGACATCAGGAAGCCTGTTTTAGTTGTTCTTCAGCATCCTGTCACTACACAGGTAAGCCAGTCTGAAATGCAAATGAGAGAAACCATGGAAGCGGTCAGGGAGCTTGGATATCAGGCAATTGTCATATACCCAAATGACGATGCCGGGGGCAGGAAAATGATAGGGGAGATAAAAAAATACAGGAGATTCAAATTTATCAAGACATTCAGGAACATTCCGCACGATGATTTTATAGGGCTTATGAAAATTGCAAGCGTTCTCATAGGAAACTCAAGCAGCGGAATAATAGAATCATCTTCATTCGGGCTTCCTGTTGTGAACATAGGCATAAGGCAGGAGGGCAGGGAGAGAGCAGGCAATATCATAGATGTCAGCCATAGCAAGAGCCAAATAATAAGAGCTGTCCGAAAGACGCTCTCAAAAGATTTCATAAAAAGAGCAGGAAAGTGCAAAAGCCCTTACGGCAATGGCACATCATCGAAAAAAATGGCAGGAATACTGGAAAAAATAAAAATTGGCAAAAAACTGATGCAGAAAAAAATAACATATTAATACGTTTCTTTCAGTATTATACTTATGAAGATATTGGTGATAGCTCCCCACCCTGATGATGAGGTTCTGGGCTGCGGAGGGGCAATAGCAAGGCATTCGCAGAAAGGGGACGATGTCTGCCTCTGCATAGTTACCCAGGCGTATGAGCCCGAATGGACAAGGGAATTCATAGAAAAAAGGCCCAAAGAAGTGGAAAATGTCTGCAAAATACTTGGCATTAAAAAAGTTTTTTTCCTCGGCTTTCCCACGGTCAAGCTGGACACTATACCGCAGAAAGAAATCAATGACAAGGTGTCAGCTCTGATAAAAGAGATAAGCCCTGATGTTCTCTATATACCTCATTCAGGCGACATAAACAAGGACCATAAGATTGTTTTTGAATCAGCACTTGTCGCAGCAAGGCCCCTGGCAAGCTCTGTTAAAAAAATAATCTCCTATGAAACTCTTTCAGAAACAGAGTGGGGCTCGCCTTTTGTCCCGAACCTTTATGTTGATATTTCAGATACCATAAAAAAGAAAACAGAAGCCATGAAATCATATGAGAGCGAGGTGAGGGACTATCCTCATCCGCGTTCTATAGAAATAATAGAATCGCATGCAAAGAAAAGAGGCTCTGAAGCAGGATTGAGGTTCGCTGAGGCATTTTTGATTATTCGGGAGATAACGTGATGCTATGGAGAGGTTCAAAAACTGGAAGCAGCCGGAAATAGAAGACGGCAAGATGACTAGGTGGAACTGGGTCGTGCAGCACAAGGAAAATCTCAAGCTCGGTTTTGAGACAGACATAGGCGCTTTCACATACATAAATGCAAAAAACGGCGTGGAGCTTGGTGACAATGTCCAGATAGGCTCCCACTGCTCTGTTTATTCTGATTCCACCATAGATGGCAAGAGCGGGAAGATTGTGATAAAGAAGAATGCAAAGATAGGCTCCCATTCTATGATAATGCCAGGCGTTACTATTGGAGAGAATTCTGTAGTAGGGGCATTCAGCTTTGTAAACAAGGATATACCGCCGAATGTCCTGGCTTATGGTATTCCGGCAAAGGTTGTAAAAAAAATCAGGTGAATTTTATGAATGTTCCGCTTTTCAGGATATGCTGGGATGAAGCTGACATAAAGGCAGTCGAGAATGTCATGAAAAAGGGTATGAGCTGGTCCTGCGGTCCTGAGATAGAGGAATTTGAAAAGGCTATTGCGAAGTATCTCGGGACAAAATACTGCGTGACATTCAACTCAGGCACTTCAGCTTTGCACGCAGCGCTTCTGGCTCATGACATATGTTGCGGCGAAGTTATTGTTCCATCATTCACATTCATAGCAACAGCAAATGCAGCGCTTTTCGTCGGCGCAAAGCCTGTGTTTGCTGACATTGAAGAGCTTACTTTTGGAATGGACCCCAAAGACGTTGAAAAGAAAATCACAAAAGACACAAAAGCCATAATTCCTGTTCACTACGGCGGCTGCCCTTGCCAGATAGAGGAGATGAAGAAGATAGCTGATGAAAATAATATCATCCTGATAGAAGATGCAGCAGAGGCAATGGGCTCTGAAAAAGGAAAAAAAATGGTCGGCAGCTTCGGAGACTCGTCTGTACTAAGCTTTTGCCAGAACAAGATAATCACCACAGGCGAGGGCGGCGCTGTTGTTACAAACAACAGCGACATTTACAAGAGGCTGAAGCTTATAGGCTCTCACGGGCGCGAGGACGGCAATTATTTCTCCTCAGGAACGCGCCTGGATTATATTTCCCTGGGTTACAATTTTCGCATCCCGTCCATGATAGCAGCCCTGGGAATTTCACAGCTGAGCAAGATAGATAATATCATAAAAATGAGGGAGGCTGCTGTAAGCCATTACAGGAAGAGCCTTTCAGGAATTGATGAAATAGAAATACCTGCTGTGCCTGCTGGAAGCAGGAATGCCTATCAGCTTTTCACCATAGTAGTAAAAGGCGATTCAAGGGACGAACTGGCAGCTTATCTTGATAAAGATGGCATAGCCAGCAAGGTTTATTTTGACCCAATTCATCTTTCAAAGTTCTACAGGGAAAAATTTGGCTATCAGGGTGGTGAATTGCCATTGACAGAGAGCATTTCAAAGCATATTCTTAGCTTGCCTATTTATCCAGGAATCACAAATGAAGAAATAAAATACGTGGCTGATTCTATAAGGGATTTTTTCAGCAGGCGGTGAATCGGTTTAAAAAACTTATGCTTATAACTTATTGATACATTTGTTTTGTGGTTTGCATGGACAACCTGAAAGAATTTTTCAAGGGCAAGGATATCCTGGTAACAGGGGGATGCGGCTCTGTCGGCTCCGAAATAATCAGGAATCTTGTGAAATTTGACGTGAAGAGAGTCCGCTCATTTGACAATAACGAGTCAGGCCAGTTTCACCTGCAGGAGGAGCTGGAAGAGAACGGTAAATTAAGGACATTAATGGGCGACATAAGGGACGCCCACCGCCTTAATCTTGCCATGAAAGGTGTTGACATAGTTTTTCACGCAGCTGCCCTCAAGCATGTGCCAATGTGCGAATATAACCCGTTTGAAGCAGTTGCTACAAATGTTTTTGGAACCCAAAATGCCCTTAATGCGGCAAGGGAGGAGGGAGTGGATAGGTTTATAGCAATAAGCACAGACAAGGCTGTTAATCCGATAAACACCATGGGCGCTACAAAGCTTCTTGGCGAAAAGCTGGTGATGAACGCAGCTATTGGCGATTATAAGACAAAATTCTCCTGCGTCAGGTTCGGGAACGTGCTATATTCAAGCGGCTCTGTTATACCGATATTCATGAGGCAGATAATGAAAGGCAGCCCCCTGACAGTCACGTCGCCTGATATGACAAGGTTTTTTATGTCAATGGAAG
>CAZBKL010000009.1:0-15739 GCA_964492465.1 uncultured archaeon | reverse complement strand
TCAGTGAACATAGAATATGTTTCAGGCAACAACACAATTGCAAACCGCACAGGCTCGCAGACAGACCTGCTTGTGCTCAGGATATATGACAGCATATTCAGCAAGTATGTTGGAAACGACACGCCCAATGCCACTGGTGCAATTTACGTGACAAAAGACAGCGCAGCTTTTGATTCAGGCACAGAGAACACCACAAATTCCTCAGGCCATCTTAAAATCTATTTTGACCCACAGCCAGATTATTCTCCTGGCGTCCAGAAATGGACAGGCGGCACGAAAGATGACACATGCTACTTTGACACAAACATAAGCCAGAACTTCACGGTAAATGTGACTGTTGACCTTTTCAATTCCCTTTCAGCGCCTTCAGGCAACAACTACCTGAGGGGAGACAACCTGACAATAAAAGTGTATGTGACAGACGAGCAGCCTGTTGGTGTGGAAGGAGCAACAGTCAACATATCGTACAAAAACGAGAACACCCAGTCTTTCAACTGCTCAAGTGTCATTGACGCCGGCGAAGGCTATTATGACTGCAACATAAACACAACAGACCCGTTAGTGCTTCCTGCAAGATGGTATAATGTGACAGCCAATTCAACAAAGCAGTTTCACAACCCCGACAACGACAAGTTCACCAATGCTTTCTTCATAGAGACCGAGCCTGTTTTGTTCAACCAGAGCATAAGTTCGCAGCAGGGCGGCTCAGTTGGCGGCTGGGGAGAGAAATGGACGTTCCGTGTCAATGTGACAGACGAGGACCTTGACAATGTCACTATACTGGTTTATGTCAAGCACTCAACTGACGAGGACTGGACTCTCGCCAACACTTCAGATTATGACACGAACCCTGACCTCAGAGGCCCTGTAAACAAGGAGGTCATTATTAATTGCAGAAAGCCAAGCACTTTCAAGCCGAAATTCGGCACATGGCAGTATTATATCAAGGTAGAAGATGCAAGAAGCTACACAGGCAACACAACTCCTGAGAATTTCACAATTGAAGAGAACGATGTAAACATAACAATTCTGGAAGGGGATGGCAAGAGCGTCTGGAGAAACGGAACATCATCTGTGCTTCTGGCAGTCAACGTGACAGATGCTGACCAGAATATGTCAGTGTCAGACATAAACATGGGCTTCTGGATAACAACAAACGCGAGCAACTCAAGCAGCTGGGATAATGGCACGTTCCCGACCACCGAGCCTAATGGCACAGCTTCATACGCTTTCAACCCGGGATGCGCTTATTTCACTGGCACGCAGAAGTGGAGGGCAGGAGTGTACAATGATGATTATTACAAGGAAATAAACTCAACCTTGTTCTCAGTGAATGTGAACACCAGCCTTGAGATGAACATAACATATCCTGACAGCCAGGCATTCCTGAAAGGGACTCTCGTGCCTTTCATAGGAACGCTGAAAGATGAGTGCAACGATGTGCCGAATGCTACAGTGACTTTCGACGACAGGTATTATTACAGTTCATCTCCTTATGCATGCACACCTGTAACAGACAATAACAACGGCACTTACAACTGCACTTTCGTGACTGGCGACAAGCCTTTTGGCTGGCACAACATAACCATGAGCGCAAGGAAGAAATATTATGACACATACCCCTCCTACAGCACTTTCAACAAGACTGCGTACTTCATAGCTTCCAACCCTTCATTCGGAAATATTTATTCTGACAAAAGCACAGCAGGCTGGGGCGAGCTATGGTCATTCACGACAACAATCACAGACACAGACAAGAACATAAACAACGTAACCTTATGGAAGAGTTTCAATGGAATAGACTGGACAGTTGTGGAGTCAAGGAACATAACGCCAAAGTATCTGGGCTATCCGGTGCCTGACCCGGAAGAAGGAGGTTTTGTAGTAAGGTTCACATGCAATGACAGGGGCCTGAATTACTACAAGTTCACTGCAGTTGACCAGTATGGCTTTTCAAACGAAAGCCAGGTAAAGAACATAACAATAGAAGCTGATAATGTCACGCTTTCCCTTTCCAATCTCTCCAATTCCACAGTAAGGAGAATAGGAACAAACGAATCTTTGCTGCAGTTCAGAATATACGACTATGACTTCGGCGCTTACACAAACAGCACAAACGGGACTGTATGGGTTACAGAAGACACGCAAAACTACACAAAAACATTTAATTGCACGTCATCCCTCGGAAACTGCAGCGTTTATTATGACCCCAACTGCACTTCTTCAGTGGGGGTGCAGAAATGGATTGCAGGCATCAGCAATGATGTATGCTATCAAAACAAAAATCTCAGCTCGGCGAACCTGAACGTCTACGGGCAGCTTAACACCTCAATAATCGCGCCTCCTGCAGATTCCATAATAAACAGGAATACGCAGATTAATTTCTCCGGCTCTGTTTATGACGAATGCTCTGCTGACAGGCCGACTGCAACAGTAAACTGGTATAATTCAACGCTTGCCCTGCTTGCCACAGGACACAACACAACGTGGAATGTGCCCAGTTCTTATTACCTTGGGCAGGGAACTTTCATAATGAACGCAACCATGCAATATTACGACTCTTCAGCAAGCACCAGGCAGCTTAATGTTTACGGCTGGTCTGAGGTAAGCTCCATAAATCCTTCAGGCTTGTTCAGCATTTCTGCCGGAGACATGGTTTATGTTGACTGCACTGTTCGTGATTATAATACTCTCGTTTCAATAAACAATTATCCAATAAGGTTCTACAAGAATGATGAGAATGTTTACAACACCTCCACAAACAACAGCGGCATGGCAAGATGGAACTGGAGCACCACAACAGAATCAGCAGGCTTGTACAACATAAGCTGCGCAATATCAGACAACGCAACCCTCAAGTACAATGTTTCTGTTTCATCAAAGAATTTCACCGCCAATATATCGAGGCCGCTCATTATAGACAGCATAGCACGCGATGACCTCTGGATTTACAGGAACGACAGCTATTCGCCAAACGCGACAAACATAACTGTCCACGTAAAGGATGCGAACATAGGAAACGCTGACAACGCTTCTGTATATTTCTACAATTCAACAGGCTTCATTGACAATTGCACCACTGATTCCGGAGGAACTTGCAAGCTGACTGGCTTCAACCCCTCAGACCTCAGCGAACCTGGCGTATTTATGATATACATCAACGCAACCAGAGCCCAGAACGAGGATTCTGCAACAAACGCCACCAGCATAATTGTCAGGGGAATTTTGCGCTCTGTCATGATAACCCCAATGAACGAGTCATCATTCCCAAAGACAAATTACATAGCAGTTGATGTGAATGTAACAGGCGAGAACAGCGAAAACACCACGCAATTGAGCCCTTCAGCGAACTGGTACATAGACAGCAATCTCGTAGCCTCGGGCGTGAACACAACAATACCGCAGGGCACAGTAAGCCAGCAGTCAACAGGCCCGCACGAGCTCAAGGTTACAGCTTCCAAAGATTATTATGACACGGGCTTTAACAATGCCTCGATATACATCAACAGCGTTGCAGATGTCTTCTGGATATATCCTGCCCAGAGCGCAGAAGTTCCTTATCCTTTCAGCTTTGATATTGTCTGCCGCGTCCGCGACACTTACTCGTCAATGGGAATATACAACTATTCCGTGAACGTGTCTTATAAATGGTACAATGAGTCCGGCTTCACATACAACGGAACATACCAGACTGACAGCCAGGGATACATAAACTATTCCTTTGCGCCTGCCCAGAAAGGGGACATAGAATTCATATGCAACATAACAAACCAGACAGAGAAATATTATTCAGCCGGGATTGAAGAAGCCCAGTCAGCTTTCTGGGTAAAGGACATGGAGGCGCCTTCAATCAGGGACATAATAATAATTCCCAACACCTCAATTGAATCTGGCCTGACTATTATGAACATATCTGCGACAGCAAGCGACAATTACAAGGTTAATATCGTATGGGCTGATATAGGGCTTCCTAACAGCTCAATAATTTCAGTAAGCATGGAAAACACAACTCCTGAATGGTATGAAGGCGTCAATTACACTTACAATTACTCCACGTCATACATGCCGACTCTGGACGGGCTCTACAATATAACCATATATGCGAGGGATGCGCCTCCTGAGAACAACCTGATTTCAGCATACGCAGGAAACTTCAGCGCATGGGGCAAGACAAACCTCACAATATCAACATCTCCGGTTGATGAGATTGCCAGGAACATAACGCAAGCGAGCAGCTACACATTTAATGTTTCAGCCAATCTCACAAACAACGGGCCAGCCACTGCTTATTCAGTCAATCTCAGCCACTTTGAGGACCCGAACGGCTCCATAACCTATAATGATACCTCAAAATCCTGCGGAACATTGTATTTCAACACAACGTGCCAGTGGAACTATACGATAACAATCCCGTCAAAGACTCCTCCGGGTTTCATAAGGACATTTGTCAATGCCACATGGAGGAATCCTGACCTTTCAATCATCGTCATAAATTCATCAATAGACATATCAGTAGCTTCCAACCCGATGATGCTGTTTGACAAGAGCTACCTCGAAAAAAGCGCGGAGCACAACCAGACCACATATGTCGGGAACATGACAATAATATCTTTCGGAAACGACGAGCTCCTTGATGTTAACATGACAACAATAGGGGGAGACATGTTCGCCAAGTGCCCCATGTGCAATGTGAGCATTGTGCCCCAGTCATATGGATTGCTAAGCGCGGGGAATAATTTCACAGCAGATATATATGTCAGCGTGCCTGCAGGAGTTTTGCCAGGGCTTTACTGGACTGACATAGAATCAAAAGCAAGCAACACAGGGCCCAAATACCTGCCCATGAATGTTACTGTCCTGAATGACTCTTCCTGGATCAGGAATCCGGGAATCCTCCCCGCAGTGATATCCACAGCAGGCAACAACGGCTCAGTTGGCATAATAAACATAAGCAACACAGGCAACTTGAAGCTGCTGCTGAGCATACTTAAGAGCGGGGCAGGCTCGGCAATGGTAACAGCAACATTTGACAACCTTTCTGCTGGCATTCCTTATGAAATCGATGTCTTGACAGGGACTTACGTCAACGTGTCATATTCAGTGCCTTCCAATACAATTGATGGCATATACCCTGCCAACATAATAATAAGGGCTGTTCTTGTCAGCGACAACAGCCACGCAGACCCATACGAGCTCGTGACAAATGTGACCCTGAATGTCACAGATATACCCCCTGTGATAAGCAATGTATCAGTATATCCGCAGGCATTTGAAGTCGGATATGAGAATGCGACAGTCAGCGCAATCGTGGAGGATAATGTTGCTGTTGACAAAGCCTGGTTCAATGTCACCTATCCTGACAATTCATCGCAGGTGATATTCATGAACCCTTCAGGCTCAAATTACAGCGCCAGTTTTGAGAGCGCGCAGAACGGCACGCATACCATATACATATGCGCAAACGACACAGGAGGCATAAACAAGTCAGGAATGGTTGCATGCACAGGCAATTATACGGCGCTCGGCTCAGTTGTGGCAGAGCTCAACATAAGTTTTGTGCCGCCTTTTGTAAATGCTTCCAATATAACTTCGCTATGGGGCCAGAGCTTCAACATGAGCATGATAGTGAGCAACATCGCCGGCTCAAGAGCAACAGCGACAAATGTCAGCGCCCAGATGCCGCAGGAAGCATCAATAAACCAGAGTGAATTTAACCTGAGCACTATTATGAGAGCAGACAGCAAAACAGAAAACATAACAATTAATGTCTCAAGCTCAACTCTTCCTGGTGACTACATAGCAAACTTCACAGCAGAATGGCAGAACAATGACAATACAACAGGCTCAGGAAACTTTACGCTTGATGTGAATGTCAGCGCTAATCCTTACATAATAACACAGGAAAGCAATCTTTCCATGAATGTTTTCAACGGGACGCAGGGAACATCCAACTTCACTGCTGAATCAATAGGCAATGTGATTGCAAGCAACATATCATTCTCATGCTCGCAGGGCGATGCCTGCAATAATTTCACTGTGGTGCTGTCCACAACGCACATTGACTCGCTGGCAACAGGCTCAAATGCAACCATATTTGTCAATGTGAGCGTGCCAGGCAACTATCTCACAGGATTGTATAACGGCACCATACTAATAGGCTGGAACGAAACAAGGAACTTGTCCCTGCCATTCTATGTCCTTGTCCCTCTGAACCTTTCATGGAACCAGACTCCGCTCTCAGCTGAAAAGAACGTGTCTGCGAATGAAACAGGAATATTCACAGTGATAAATATAACAAACACAGGCAATGCCCCTGTCAACCTGACAATGCTGGCAACTGGCAACATCTCGCCTTACCTGAACTACAGCGAGAATTCATTCACGCTCGGGTACAGATCCTGGAAAGAAATTGCTGTCTATTATAACTCGCCTGCTGTCTTGCAGGACGCAAATTACACTGGAAACATAACAAGCAAGATAACAGGAGCCTGGGCAGAAAACGCGAGCGTAAAGGAAGTTTCAACGCCGGCCATAATGAGGGTGTTTGCATTTTATGTGAGGATACTCAGCCCCACAGAAGGCTCGCCTCTGCTGGGCGTGGCTTATGGAAACGCCATAAGCTCCCTGGCAAATGTGACCTATAATGGCATTGGGCTTCCAAATGCCGTGCTGAATGCAACACTCATGAGCAACGGAGTTTCATATGGCGTGAACAATTTCGCATACAATTACATAGGAAACAGCACATGGAACATAACCTTCACTGCTCCCAACATATCATCATCCAGGGCATATGACCTCAACATCACAGCCACTTATGCAGCAATAAACCTGAGCAGGAGCGCAATAGAAAAGGAAGCTGTGATATATTCAGATTCTGTTTTGCCTATGATAAGCATAATTGTGCCTCCTGGCTTGTCCAGGGATGAGCCTGCCACAATATACATAAATGTGACAGAAGCGGGCGGCGTCAAGAACATAACATCCATGATAAAAAACCCGAATAACATATCAGGAAATTACACCCCTGAATTCATCAGCAAGAGCGGCGATATTCACAGCTACAGGGTAATTTTCACCAACACGTCAGAGCTTGGAACATATGTGGTCAATGCGACAGCATGCGACAAGAGTAGCAACTGTAACAGCGCCAGCTCTAATTTCAACGTGACATCAGAAATAGAATTCAGCGGAAATTCAAGGGACGTTGAGAAGATTGACGAGCCGGATTTGCCGCTTAACTTCTTGCTATACGGGCCGGGAGTTGACACACTTGTGTACAACATCAGCACAGGAAATGCAGGTTATTACAATAATTCCATACATGCCATGCCCTACGACATGCACACCATAACCACAAATGCGTCAGGAAAGCACAGGATTCTCATGAGAAATGCCAACATGCTTTATGACAGGGTAAATTCAATCTACTTCGGCATGCCTCCTGTGATAAGAACCACCACCTCAGCTCTTGAGAGCCTGTTCATGAACACAACAATACCATTCTCAGGCGGAACCATAAGGTTTGACTTCTCGGAATATTCGTCAAAAGGTTCTGTTTACTATACAGACCCGACAAGGCTTGGAGTTTACAAGTATAATGGAAACTGGACCCCGAAATCAGGGAAGACCATCAACACTTTTTGGACAAGAATATCAAACCTGAATTATCTCAACACAGACAATTCCATAAACCTGACAGTGCTTACTGCCACAGCAAACCTGACAAATTCAAGCGGGCTCTACATACTGGCTGAGTTCATATGCGGGAACGGTGAATGTGAAACAGGAGAAACAGCTTCAACATGCCCCGGCGACTGCTTCTCACCTCCTTCCACACCAGGCGCAGGAGGCGGAGCAGCAGGCGGAGGAGCAGCAGGAGGCGGAGCAGCAGGCGGCGGTGCTGGCGGCGCAGGAGGAGCAGCTGTTGCAGTGCCAAGAATAATTCTCCCGAATGTGACAATACCGCAATACCCGAACATAACGCAGAACAACTTTTCTATTGTGCCTCTCGGCTTCCAGACAGGAATTATTGAAACCCAGCTGCTTCCGATGGAGGAGAAATTCTTCTCAATCCAGATATCAAACAACCTGATGACAAATGTCACAGCAGTCATATCAATTGACGGCCCGGCGTTCTCCCTGCTCACAGTGCAGAATCCAATTGTCAGCATAGGCGCGCTTTCAACAGAGACCGTTTCCATAAAAGCCATGGCTTCAAATAAAATTGCGCCAGGAATATACATAGGAGACATAGTTGCCAGGATTGGCAACGTAACTCACAAGACACCAGTCACAATAAAAGTTCTTCCTCTGCTTGAGCCGCTCCTTGACGTTAAGATGAATGTCCTGTCAAAGACTGTTGGACCAGGCGAGAATGTAACCTATGAGATAACACTGATGAACATGGGCGAAACCTCGGAAGTGGAGGACATAACAGTAACATATAATGTGAAATACATGAATGAAGAAAACAAGATTCTGACACAGTCAGTGGAGACGCTTGCTGTTGACAACATAAAGACATACCGATGATTCATCAGCATACCAGAAAGTGCGCCTGAAGGCAGGTACATTCTTGAAGCCAATGCCAGCTACTGGTATGGAAATAAATACGCGCTCTCTTCAGACAGCTTTGAGATTGCGAACATTCCGGCGCCTGTGCTGATACTTCGGGCCATATTCATGAGCTGGATAACTTATGTTGTCATCATGATAGGAGCGCCAGCTGCCCTGTTCGGCGCAAGATGGTATGCTATGTACCGCGCAGCAAAGCAGGCAAAGTCCCGTTACGTTGCTCCTGTTGATTTCAAGAGCCTTCCGGAAGCAGGCGAGAATTCAGTTGAAGTCGGGCGCATAGCAGAAACCAATGTCAAAGCCCATATAAGCATACCTCAGCTCATGATGCACTCCATAGCAGCAGGCGGAACAGGCTCAGGAAAGTCTGTGAGCGCCCAGGTTTGCACAGAAGAGCTGCTGAAAAGAAAGGTTCCGATAATAGTATTTGACCCTACTGCCCAGTGGACAGGCTTCATGAAGCCGTGCAGGCTGAAAGCCATGATAGACCTGTATCCGAAGTTCGGGCTCAAGCCAGAGGATGCGAGGGGCTACAAGACAAATGTCATTCTGGTTGAAGACGAGAACATGCCAATAGACCTGAAGAAATACATGAACCCCGGCGAGATAACAGTCTATGTCATGAACAGGCTGCCGCCTGAGAAGCTTGACAGGTTCGTGAGAAGAAGCATAGAAGCAATATTTGACATGAGGCCTACTGAAACAAAGGAGCTGAGGCTCATGCTCATTTACGACGAAGTGCACAGGCTGCTTCCGAAATACGGAGGCAAGGGCGGCTATGTTTCAATAGAAAGAGCCTGCCGAGAATTCAGAAAGTGGGGAATAGGAATCTTCCTGATTTCACAGGTATTGCTTGACTTCAAAGGCGCCATAAGAGCAAACATCGCCAACGAAGTGCAACTCAGGACAAAGTATGAGGGCGATATCGGAAGAGTGAAGTCAAAGTATGGGGTTGACTTTGCCTCAAAAATAACCAAGCTTACAATAGGAACAGGCTTGTTCCAGAATCCTGAATACAACCACGGAAAGCCATGGTTCATAACATTCAGGCCGCTTTTGCACTCGCCGTTCGCTTTGACTGACGAAGAAATAAATAGCTACATCTCCTTAAGTAAAGATATATCTGTCATGGAAGCCAGGATAGTTGAGATGAAAAAATCAGGAAAGGACACCTACGACATTGAAGTTGAGCTTAACATCGCCAGGGACAAAATGAAAACAGGGGCATTCAAGATGTCCCAGACATATATTGACTCTTTGAAGAAGCGTTTAGGATAAATGATTCGGCTAATTTTGCCAGGTGCGTGAATGGACAAAAGTCCTGATGAATTGAAAAAAGAAAAAGAGCATTTGCAGGAAGTGCTCGCAAACCTTGAGACCAGCTACCGCAGTGCAAAGATAACAGACAAGAATTACAACGAAGTCAAGATAAGCTCCCAGAAGCGCATAGGGGAAATTGACAAGCTTCTCTCGCCAGGCGATGCTCCTGAAAAAGCAAAAGCTTCAGGAGGAAAGGAGCAGAAAGAAGAAAATCTCGCCGGCGATTTCACAGCAGAAACAGCAGCGAGCATGAAAGAGGAAATTGACATAAAGCCCGAGGAGAAGCCGAAGCAGGAAGTTAATGTTGAAATTGAAAAGATGAAGGTCATGATAGAAACCTCGAGGGAAGAGGCGAAAGTCATACAGGAAAGCGTCAGGGGAGTTGCAGAAAGCATAGGCGAGGTGCGCTCCATGGCTTATCAGTCAGAGGGGCTTGTGAAAGAGATGGAAGCGAAGCTCCAGAAATTGCAGGAAGACATTTCTGGAATAAAGCCTTCTGAGATAAGCAGGAAGATGAAGAAGCTTGAGGAGAGCATGGAAAAAGTTGACATATATGATGAAAAGGCTGATGCGAAATTCGCAGACCTCGCGAAAAAAACCAATCTTATTTACGAGATGATGAAAAGCGCTGGCGGCATAGAAAATTTATCCAGCCTTAACAGGGAAATAGGGAAAAAATCAGATGAGGTGAAAGAAGCTCTCCATTACATAGAGCGCATGGCGTCCAAAGCTGAGAAAGCTTTCCTTGAGATAAACAAGAACCTTGAGGATTTTCATGTTTACAAGAACAGGCAGGACAATCTTGAGGAAGCCATGAAGGAGATGATAAAGAGCCTGGACGAGACAAACATCAAGATTGAGAGCCTCTCCACCAAAAGGGAATTCTCAGACATCTCAGGCAGCATGCTTCTGCTGAAAAAGCAGCTTGAGGAAATAAGCAGGGTAATACCGCTTATCAGGGTCAAGCTTCCTGAGAAAATACAAAACCTGACAAAAGAGAAGGATGAGGTCTCTGCAATGCTCGACCTTCTGGAGGGCCAGATGAAAACCGGTTCCATAAGCCAGGGAGAATATGACAATCTGAAAAAAGCAAACGAAACTAAGATGAGGCAGATAAGCGACCAGCTTGAAGCTGAATGGGGAAGATTCGAGCATCTGGCAGAATCAGGCGAGATGGGTGCAGAGCCAGCAGAATCTTCTCATGCAGAAATTTCATCCCAGCCGTCTGCTCCAAAGCCGCAAGCTTCTGAAACTGCTCCGCAACCATCTGCGCAGGGAGCAAAGCAAGAGCTGCCAGAAGCAAAGCAGGATGAGCAGCCCGCGCCTGAAATTCCGAAGAAAAAAAGAGGAAGGCCGAAGAAGTCAGCAGCTCCTGCCCAGCAGGCTTCAGAAACGCAGAAAGAGCCTGCTGCCCCAGACAGCATGATATCCGAAGAACTGAAAAGCATGATAGACAAGGCTTTTGAGAACAGCGAGAAAACAACAGAGATAAAAGAAGCTTTTGAGAGCCCGTCTGCAAAAAAACTCTACGAAAATGAAAAAAAGCCAGATGAGCAAAAAGCTGCGGAGAGCGCTGAAAAAAAGCCAGATGAAGCAAAGCCTGATGAAATAGATTCTTTTGTGAAAGACGTTGCAGGCAAATATCTTGGCGGAAAGGAGAAGGAAGAGTTCATAAAAAATGTCAGTGAAGTTTCAGCATCCCAGCCCGTAAAGCCAGAAGAAAAGAAGAATGAGAAGAAGGAGAAAAAGGGAAAAAGTTTTGAGATCGCAAAGAACATAAAGGAGATGATGTGATGATATACAGCTTTTTGAGCGGAAAAGGCGGGGTCGGAAAGACAGCGCTTGTTGCGAACACAGGCTGCCTTATTTCCAGGGAAAAAGGAAAGAAAGTCCTTCTCGTTGACGGAAATTTCACAGCCCCGACACTCGGGCTTCATTTTGGCGTGGTGCCTAAAGAGCACACCATAATAGACGCGCTTAACAGCACAATCGGAATCAGGGATGCCATTTACACCCACGCTTCAGGCGTCAGCATTTTGCCGTCAAGCCTCTCGCCAGACTCTGCCTGCCAGGATTTCAGCCAGCTTAAGCAGAAGCTTGCTGAAATCAAAAGCGAATACGATTTCATACTGATAGATGGAGCTTCCGGCATTGGAAAGGAAGCTCTTGCCGCAGCTGAAGCTTCTGACGGCATTTTCATAATATCAGAAGCCTGCCTTGAGTCTGCTGTAGCTGCTCTTAGGATGGTGAAAACTGCTGCAAAGATGAATTCAGCAATAAAAGGCATAGTTGTCAACAGGGTTGTGAGCAGCAGGACAGACATGACAGACAAGGAGCTTGAAGAATTGTGGGGCAATCATATAATCTGCGACATGCCTTTTGATGCCAGCATCATGGAAGGCTTCTCAAAGCAGCAGCCTGCGGTCCTTGGAAAAGACAGCATCAGGTCGCTGCCTTCTCTCAGGAGCCTTGCTTCTGCTGTTACCGGGGAGGAGATATTGAAAAAAGAAAGCCTGCTTGGCAGGATAATGAAAATTTTTAGAATGAGTAGATGACATGAAAAAATGCTTTCTGGTTTTGATAATTTTGCTCGCTCTCGCGGGCATCGCCAATGCAGATGTCAGATATTCCATCGGCATATCGCCAAATTACGTGGACCTTGGCGAGGTTGAGCGAGGCTCCTCACATTCAATAAGCTTCCGCGTCTCCTCACAGGCATCTGAAAGAGTCCTTGTTTACATGGACAGCTACAGCGCGGGAATAGAAACCATAAAATCAAAATTTCCGGCGATGCTGAATAATTTCTCAGAGGAAGATGAAGGGAGCTGGATCAGCTTCATTAAAAATCCCATTGAGATGGAGCCTGCCTCAGGCGAGCAGAGGAGCTCGAAGAATTTTGATTTTCTTCTTAACATACCCCGGGATGCGGAGCCCGGGTACCATGCAATAATTCTAAGACCCTCGCTTTATGTTCCTGAGGAAAAAATGGGCAGGATAGGCTCAAAGGTTGTAGGCGTTACAGCTTTCATGGTTTTGTTCAATATCAAAGGCGGAGCATCAAGGAGGGGCATTATACTTGACACAGTTAAGAGCGGGCAGACGAGAAACCAGATTGAGTTCAGCACATACTTCCAGAATACAGGAGATGTCTCGATTTATGCGAAAACAGCAACAGAAGCTGGCGGAGTCAAAGGCTATTCCGCCACTGAGAATGTTAAGCCTGAAGAAATAAAAATAATGAAATCATACTTATCTTTATCAGGACTAAGCTGCCCGGAAACCTGCCAGATGGATGTGACATCAGAATATTACACAGGAACGGTAAAATACAGCACAACATTTTCAGTTTCGGGGCCCGCAAAGCCTGCTGCAGCTTTGCCTGAACAAGGCTTTGACCTGCTGCCTGTGCTCCTGCTTATAGCAGCAGCAGTTGTTGCGGGAATTTTCATAAAGAGGTTTTTTGATGAAAATTAGGCGCTATGATTTTATCATGCTTGTCGCAGCAATAGCAATAGCCCTCTCCGCAATAAGCCTTGTTGAGTTCCCTGTTTCTTCATCCAGCAATAACGGCGCAGCAACAGAGAACCGCCAGAGCCTTTTCTTTGAAAGCATATGCACGTCATATCCTGCTTATGTGAATGTCACATCTGTTTCCGAAAGCCAGAATATTTCAATCGGTTTTGACATCTCTTCAAAAGAGCTGGATTTCGGGACCCTCCCAGGCGGCAGCATCAGCAGGAAGTTTCTGCACATTTCCAACCCTTCTTCAAGGAGAGCGAGGATCATGGTAGAGGCAAGCGGCTCGATATCTGGCATTATCGATTTCAGCAATTCTGATTTTCTCATGGATCCTGGCGCCAGTGTGGACATTAGAGCTTCTATCGCGCCAGAAGCATCAGAATCTGGCGTATACAGCGGAGAAGTAACTATAATATATAGGCAACCCAGGCTGCAATTCCTGGATTTTCTGGCATGAACTCTTCTTGCAGCCACCAGTTGGCAGGGGGCAAGAGAAGCTGAAGGGCTTTGATACAGAAACCATAGCTGTCCAGAAAGCCCATCTGGTTTGCCTTGGCTCTGAAAAAGTTCAAAATATAACAAACACTTTTTCAATCAGCATTTGAACAGAACCCTGCAACGAAGTCTTTTTAAACTCAGCCAACAAAATATAATTAATGTCGGGAATCAGGTTTTTGATATTTCTGTCTGTTTTAGTCGCCTTAACATCCATGGCTATGCCTGTCCAGGCTCTTTCTGTGAATGTTCAGGTTGAAAAAAACTTTTCAGGCGAATTCAAGGACATCACCAACTTTTCTGAAGGAGGGCTCAGGAAGTTCTCTTTTGAATTTTTCAATTCAGGCAGCCTGCCTTACCGCGCCATCGCAAGGCTTGACATATTTGAAGGCAGGGAAATAATTTCAACTTCATGGAGCGATTATAAGATGCTTAATCCCGGGCAAAGGGCAGGATTTGAGCTTTTCAGCTACCTCGACCACTCAGGCAATTTCACCCCAAGGGTGAGAGTTTATTTCGCCAATGAGATAGCTGAGAAATGGCAACCAGCTGAGAAATTTGAAAAGAGCTTTGAGCCAGCTGATATTTTCAAAATCACAAATGCAGTTTCAGGCAAGGACTATGTCACATTTGACATCATGTCTCCTGAGGGCAAAGACATAATAATTCTTGCAGCAGACTACCTTCCAGGATGGATATTTCACCAGAAATCCCTGCACCTGAGCGCAAATGCCTCTTCCAGGCAGAAGCTTTATTATGAGGCTGATTTTCTTGCAAACAGCAGCCTGAAGGTGAATGTCATGAGCTCAGACGGTAAGGCTTTCAGTTCGCAAAACATAGAAGTTAGCACAGAGGAAAGCGCTCTTGGCAATATTATAGAAAGCCTTGTCAGCTTTGTTTCTTCTTTCCTGCATTAGCTTTTGGAATCGGCGGGAAAAGCAAAACCCATAAGCTGTCCTTATCTTTCTTCAGCATGGGCATTCCTGTAAGTTTATGCTCTGCTACAACATATCCAAAAGGTCTGAACATAACCGCATCTGCCTGCTCTTTTGAGAAGTAATATACTTTTGAGCCGCCTCTTTCCTTCACGTGAAGCCAGAATTTGCCATTTTTCCTGCTCTTGTACTCAAAAGGGCTGAGAAATCCCATGCAATTATTATGTGAAGTTCAGCATATTAAATTTATATTCAGCAAACCCCAATAGATAATTAATTATACATCTGACAAGTGGTACGATGGCATCATTAGGCAAGGCTCTCTTAGTTCAGTTTGCGCTTTTCCTTGCAGTTCTGCTCTCCAGCATGGCATTTGCAAGCCCGAACATAACAAATGTCAGCTTCAGCCCTTCTGACAGCCTCTGGCTTGGCGAGAATCTCAGCGTTTCTGTAAGCTGCTCAGAATCAAATGCCAGCAATTCCATAGCAATGAGGGCAAACCTGACAGGGCCAAGCATAAGATTCACAAACGTGGCTTTCCAGAACCAGGCTGGTTTTTACCAGTTCACATTCAATAATATCCCATACTTGTCATATGCAGGAAGCTATGCTCTTTCAATTGAATGCTACAACAGCGCAAATGAAAGTTTTGTTTCCCAGAATAATCTCAGCGTTTCCAATCTTTCAGGAAGGATAACAGAAATTTCCCCAACCGCTATTTACACAGACAACAACATAAAAATTTATTTTGACCTCAAGAACGGCGACCAGTCAATAAACAACACGAACTGCGGCTCTGTTTACCTTGCTTTTGCTGTTTACTTGGATGATGTTTGGAAACAGCACACTCTTGGCTATTTTTCAGGAAAAGGTTGGGAGCTTTCAATAGACCC
>CAZBKL010000008.1:0-15869 GCA_964492465.1 uncultured archaeon | reverse complement strand
GATTTTTTGAAATTTAAAGCTGAACCTGAAAACACGACAAGCAATCATATATTACAAAAACTGGGTATAACTCCTAAGGGAAAGGACTGGGAAGGATATAATATTTATATGGTAAGCTTAGGTGATGGACAGCGCAATTCATTAAAAAATATGTTTCAATCATCTTTGGATCATTTTCTGGCTGATAGTAAAATAGATGCTTCAAATAATCTCCCCTATCAGGCAGGTTTGTCTAGTCTCTGTTATTCTGACATTAACAAAGCTTCCCAAAGCCAGTTTTGCTGCGCTCCTTAGGACAATAGGCTTGTAGGCAAAATTCCTGCTGATATAATTCTGCTTGTCTTTCTTGAACTCGTCAACCAGGACTTCGCCCTGCCAGCCAATCCAGCTCTTGTTTTTTTCAAGGCTGATGTTTTTTGCAATCTCTGACAGGCGGGAGCTGCGCTCTTTCTTCTTCTCTGAGCTTATCTGCCTCATTCTTGCTGCAGGCGTTTTGTGATGAGAAGAAAACATGGAGATGTTGGTAAAATCAGGTTTAATCTTCTTGATTAGCTCAACGGAAAGCTCAAAATCTTCTTCTGATTCTTCTGGAAAGCCGGTTATGATATCTGTCCGTATGGTTATTCTCGGATAATGGCGGCGGAATTTCTCAACTATTTCAATAAAATCTTCTGCTGTGTGCTGGCGGTTCATTTTTTTCAGCATCCTGTCAGAACCTGACTGAACGGGAATATGGAGAAATTTGAAAACTTTATCACTTCTGAAAGAGCGAAGAAGCTCGTTGCTTGTTGGTTTTATGTTTTTTGGGTTCATCATACCCAGACGGAGAAAATATTTTCCGGTAATATTTTCAGTTATGGCTTCTATCAGTTTCGGAAGGCTTGAAAATTCCTGCTCATCCATTCCATAGGCAGAGACGTCCTGACCGGTTATCCAGAACTCTTTTGTTCCAAAACTCCTGGCAGACTTGATTTCAGAAATGATTTTTTCAGCCGGGTATGAAAATATTCTTCCTTTTGCAATCCGTGTTGCGCAGAATGCGCAAGCAGAAGCGCAGCCTGAGCATATCGGAATAATATCTATAACCGGATTATCGCGGATTTTAGGCAGGCATATCTTAATATCTCTGGAGTTGCCTGTTTCATAAACCCTTTTTCCCGAAAGGGATTCGCTAGCAAATTTTGCAATATCAAGAATCCTTCCTGTGCTTACTATATTCAAGCTGCCTATGATGCTAAGCTCTTCAAGTTCTGTTTCAGGTAGGCATCCTGTTGCGAAAAGCTTTTTTTCAGGGTATCTGGCAGCGAGTTCTTTTATCCTAAAAAGAATCTTATTTACAGTTGTGGCTTTAACAGAGCATGTGTTCACTATTATCATGTCTGCGTTGTCGGGGTTTTTTACAATCTCGTGGCCGGCTCTTGAGAGCAGCCCGGCAATTGCCTGGCTCTCGGCAGAATTTGCAGAGCATCCATATGTTTCAATGTAAATAAATGCGCTTTTTTCCATAGGAAAACCTCTTTAGAAAGGTTTAAAAGGCTTTGGGAATATTTGTAATTACCTGATAGGGAATAACAAAAGAGGTAACATTTTAAATATATACTGAGTAATAATAAATAATATAAAAAACATTGTGATTTGCATGGCAAATATACTAAACGTGAAGCAGTCTGTTATGGATGCCCTGAAAGCCATAGGACTAAACCTATACGAAAGGCGCCTCTGGGTGGCTTTGCTCGCAAAAGGCAACTCGACCGCAGGCGAGCTTGCAGACCTTTCCAATGTTCCAAGATCAAGATGCTATGATGTTCTAGAAAGCCTGGCAGACAAGGGGTTTGTAATAATACAGCCCGCGAAGCCAATGAGATATGTGTCAGTAAAACCCAGGGAAGCCATGGAACGCGCGAAGAAAAGGCTTTTGCAGAAGACAGACGACATGGTCAAGAGAATAAGCAGGATTCAGGAAAGCGATGTCATGAGAGACCTTGAGAAGATTCATTCTGAAACAATAAAGATAATGAAACCAGAGGACTTTTCTGGCGCACTTCGTGGCCGTGATGCGATGATTGAGCAGCTGGACACCATGCTCGGGGGCGCAAAGAAGACTGTTAATATGCTAACCACGGAACAGGGCCTGGTGGAAATATATGAAAAACACGGAAAGCTCCTGCAGAAAGCTGCGAGGGGCGGTGTTGATATTAAAATCGCAGCCCCTATCACGAAGAAATCCGAGGCTGTTGCAAAAGAGCTTTCAAAATTCGCTGACCTGAGGGACATTTCAAATGTGGAGCACGTGCAGGATATGCTCTCAAGGACATATTCTGTTGACGGGCAGCATTTCATAATGAGCCTGACAAGCGATGAGGACACGAAGCCGAATGAAGATATGCATTTCTGGACACAGAGCGACCATGCAGCAACAGAATTTTTTGACCCTCTTTTCAAAATGTTATGGAAGCAGGGCAAGCAGGTTTAGCATAAAATTTGTCGCATTCTTAGATGAATATTGCCCGAATATTTAAGCATCCTGGATGAAATAATTATAATGTGCCTTGAATACGCAAGGAAATCATGGGAAGTTTATATAAAAAATCCCATGCCGTTTCTTTGGGCGGTTGTCCTGACAAGCCTGATACAGGCAGCTGGTTCTGCTTTGACATCCATGTTTATATTTGGCTCGCCTTTTGCCATATTTTCAGAAAGCATCGGCAATGAGACCATTGCTGAGATGCCCGGCCTCGGCTTTGGCGTGGCATTCATGATCCTGACTGTGGCGACTGTTTTGATTATGAATATAGGAATTTATGGCATGGCTGCAGAAAGCCTGAAAAAGAAAACCAGCCTGGCAACAATGGCAAAAACCATGAATTCAAAGTGGGCATATTCCATACTCGCAAACGTGATAATACTTCTGATCGCCATCATCGCTGCTTTCCCTGCAATAATGGTGATGCTTTCGCCTCTTGAAGGCATGTATCTGGTTATTGCGATGGCAATATCAGGGCTGTTTTTGCTGGGAATTATTGTTTTGTTTACCCTTGTTTATCCGGCTTTGATTGAAAGCAGATCAGCTGTGCAGGCGGTTAAGCTTTCTGTATCTGTTGTCAGAAGAGCGTATCTTCAGGCTGTTGCGCTGATAGCATTCTTCCTGCTGATTTCTTCCATAATCAGCATAATACCTTTAATAGGGCAGGTTATAGCTGTTTTGGTAATAATGCCGTGCAGCTCAATCGCACTCACATATTTCTACCAGAAAAACAAAAAGAGGTCATAGCATTGCTATCTCAGATTCTATGTCAGAAGAAACTTTCCTGGCAACAGCTTTCATCATTCCTGTGCTCTGTGGATACACATGATTCATGTAAAATCCCCTGAATATTTTGTCATCGCTTTTTGTCACTGTGCGCAACGAACCTGATACATGAATATTCATCTTCTTGGCCTCTCCTGACAGAAGGAAGGAAAAAACAAGCGACGTCACGCCATCTGTTATTTTCTCCGCGTCAAATATCATATCAACAGCCTGCCGCCCATGAGATTTCATAATCTGCTCTCTCTTTATTCCAATAGTTCCATGCCTGGCAGCAGATGCCTTTATTTTTTCAGCTGCCTCGACGACGCTGGCCACGTTTTTTTCAAAGATTTTTGAATATATTACCTCATGTAGTTCATTTGCCATGATTATTTATCTGCAGAATTAAATAAAAAACACTCAGCAGCTGTTCCATAGCCTTATAAGCCGCTTCCTGCTGAGAAGCACAAAGTCCTTGTCCTCTGCATAAATTTCCAGTGTTATGGTGCTGTCATAGTGCTTTTTTAGCTCCCTGACTACGGACTTCCATTCTATTATTCCTGAGCCTATGGGAAGGTGCATGTCCATTATCCCGTTGTTGTCGTGCATATGCACGTGTGCTATTCTTGAGCGGAATTTTTTTATGAACTTCATAGGGCTATTTCCAAAAAGGTTCGCATGACCGATGTCAAGATTAAAAAGCAGTCCCGGAACCCTGCTGATAATGGCTTCTATGTTTTTTTCGCTGTCATAGGGCGTTCCTGCCTGCTCAATCATTATTTTCATGCCGCGCTTATTGGCGTTTTCCACAAGCGCCTTGAAAGACTCAGCTTGAATTTTTATGCTCCTCTTCTCATGGAGGGAGGGAAACCAGTTTGCGTGAACAGTCACGAGCCTGGTTCCGAGGCACTCCATGACAGCCAGCTGCTTTTCAGCTTCTTTTATGGCATATGCCCTGATGCCCTTTTCAGGAGAGCCTATGGGAAGATACCATGCCACATGGCCTATTGTTTCAAGGCTGTATTTTTCAAGAAGGACCCTGGTTTTTGCAACATTGATTTTTTTCGGGGAAGCAAACGGCTCTTCTGTGTTCAGCTGAAAAAAAGCGAATTCGTTCCTTCCGACCCATTCTATCTGCTTGAGAAGCGGTTTGGCTGGGTTGTTTGAAAATCCTATCTCCATAAATAATGATTTGTTCGGAATTAATTAAAAGGGTTTGATAATTGGATAGAAATATTTACTCGTTTTCGCACTCTGGACATACCCATATTCCGCCGGATTCTTTCAGCTCGTCAGAGTAGTTGCCGCATGATTCGCATACTCCGAAAAACGAATCCTGCCCACCTCTTGAGAAAGAGCCTTTGCTCTTAAGCATCTCGAATAGCACCGTGTGCATCCCAGGCTCTGTTTTCAGTATGTCTGTTGCTGATATTATTCCGATTATCATGTTCTTTCTTGAAACAAGAAGCTTTTCTATGTGGTTTTTTGTCATGATCTCTGCTGCTTTTTCTATTGAATCTTCCGGCTTCACAGTAATTATCTTCCTGGTCATTATGGATTTAACAGAGCTCCTGCCTTCTGCCACAAACTTGTATACTATGTCGCTTTTTGTGACTATTCCTATAACATTCTTCTTCTTGTCTATAACAAGCACGCTTCCTATGTCCGTGTTCTTCATGAGCATTGCTGCTTTTTTGACAGAATCGTTGTCTTTTATTATTACGAGGTTCTTCCTCATCACTTCCTTTACAAGTATGTTTAATTTCATATATGCACCAAAAAACAGTTCTACTTTTATATTGGCAATCAAATATAAATAGGTTATATGCCAGGAAACTACAAGAAGGGGTATCGCGGCGAGAATGAGCTTGTTCATATGTTCGCCAAAAAAGGGTTCATGGCCATGAGGGCTCCGCGCTCGGGGAGGATAAATCTTCCATCGCCAGACATCATAGCTGTAAAATCAGGGAAGGTTTATGCGGTTGAGTGCAAATCAAGGAAAAATGGGTTTAAGGTTCCAGCAGAGCAGCTCGAAGAGCTTTTGCAATGGGAAAAAATCGGCGGCTCTGAAACCTATGTGGCATGGAAAATGGCCTACAAAGGCTGGTTTTTCATTCCTCTTAAAAAGGTTATGGAAAATAATGGGAATGTCGGGAAGGGTTTTTGCTCAGAAAACGGCAAGCCTTTTCATGAGATTTTTGGTGAATGAAAATGACGTCAAAATTTTTCATAACAACTGCAATAGACTACGTAAATGGCAAGCCTCATATGGGACATGCTTACGAGAAAATATGCGCAGATTGTCTGGCAAGATGGCATCGCCTGATGGGGGATGATGTCTTTTTTCTTACAGGAACTGATGAGAATGGGCAGAAGAACGAAAGGGCGGCAGAAGAAGCTGGAATGGAAACAATGGCTTTCGTTGACATGAACACAAAGGAATTTGTAAAGCTCTGCTCTATTTTGAACATCTCAAATGATGATTTCATAAGGACCACAGAAGAGCGTCATAAAAGGGTCGCTTCTGCCATATTTTCAAAGCTGAATGAAAACGGCCTGATATACAAGAGCCTTTACAAGGGGCTTTATTGCGAAGGGTGCGAGGGTTTCCTGACAGAGAAAGACCTTGTGAATGGCAAGTGCCCTGAGCATAATAAAGAGCCTAAAGAAATGGATGAGGTGGCTTATTTTTTCAAGCTCAGCTCGTTCAAAGCCAGGCTGACAGAGATGATAGAAAAAGGTAGCTTTATTTTTCCTGAGGTCAGAAAAAATGAAATTCTTGCTCGCCTGAAGAGTGACGAGCTTCGCGACCTTTGCGTTAGCAGGAAGGGCATTGAGTGGGGCATAGAAAACCCCATTGACCATGAGTATAAAATATATGTATGGATAGATGCCCTGACAAACTACATATCAGCGCTTGATTATCCTGGAAAGAAATTCAAGCAATACTGGCCAGCTGACGTTCATATGATAGGAAAGGGGATAAACTGGTTTCATTCTGTGTTATGGCCTGCGATATTAATGGGGTGCGAAATGCAAACGCCGAAAAAAATAGTTGTCCATGGTTATGTCACATCTGGCGGCCAGAAAATAGGGAAAAGCCTTGGAAATGCCATAGATCCAATTGCGCTGGCTGAAAAATATTCTCCGGAAATGTTCAGGTATTTTCTCATAAGGGAAATTCCTTTTGGCGAGGACGGAGACTTTTCAGAGCAGTCTCTTAAGGAGCGGATAAACACCGAGCTCGTCGCCAATTACGGGAACCTCTTTTACAGGGTAACGAGCTTCATAGAAAATAATTTCGGTACTGTGCCTGAGCCAGGGGAGCTGGGTGAAGCTGAAAAAATGCTTGAAGAGCGTATGAAAAACTCAGTTGATAGTGTCAGCAAATTTATGGGAGAATTTCGCATAACAGAAGCACTTAAGGAGGTAATGGAGCTTTCATCTGCAGCAAACAAATATTTTCAGGATAATGAGCCATGGAAAAAAATAAAATCCGATCTGCAGGATGCGAAGACATCTCTTTACTATTCTGTAAATGTACTTAACACAATTTCAATATTGTTATATCCATTTCTGCCAAAAACCACGGAGAGGGCCGTGAAGCTTCTTGATGTGGGCTTGATAACAAATGAAATAAAGCCCTATATACTTTCTGCAGGCGAGCCTGAAGAGAAAAAGTTTTTTGACCCAAGCATGCTATGGGAGAAGGCAGGAAAGCTTTCCATAAAGCCCGGTAGCAAGGTTTTTTCTGAAATATTAGTAAAGAAAATTGAATAGCAGGTGAAAATATGAGAAGTGATATTTCGGGATTTTACAAGCTTGCTGTAGAAGAGCGCTTGAGAATGATAAAAGAGGCGGCGAAACTGAGCAACGAGGAAGCTGAAATATTAAGAAAAACAGGAGCGCTTGAGCTGAAAATAGCAGACGTTATGATAGAGAATGTAATAGGCACCCAGGAACTTCCTCTTGGCATAGCGATGAACTTCAAAATAAACGGCACTGATTATCTTATTCCCATGTCCATAGAGGAGCCGAGTGTTGTTGCAGGAGCCAGTAACGCAGCAAAGCTTTGTAGGCCAGAAGGCTTCATAGCAGAAGGAGGTGAGCCGCTCATGATAGGCCAAATACAGGTTGTTGGCACAAAGGATTCGCAAGCTGTGAAAAAAATATTGGAAGCGAAAGAAGAGCTTCTAGCAATTGCTGAAGAGAGTAACCCGGGGCTGAGGTCTCATGGGGGCGGGGCGGGGGATATTGAAGCCTATGAAATTGACAGCATAAGGGGGAAAATGATTATCGTTAACCTGACAGCAAATGTCTCAGATGCGATGGGCGCCAACATAATAAACACAATGTGCGAATTTATTGGACCAAAAATAGAAGAGCTTTCTGGCGGCAAAGCCAGGCTTAAAATCGTGACGAACCTGGCGACGAAAAGATTGGCAAAGGCCCGCGCTGTATGGAAAAAAGATGATATAGGCTCAGATGCCATTGAAGGTGTTCTGGATGCGTACGCTTTTGCGCTTGCTGACCATTATCGCTGCTCAACACACAACAAAGGAATCATGAACGGCATAGATGCTGTAGCACTAGCAACATCCCAGGATTTCCGCGCGCTTGAGGCTGCTGCGCACAGCTATGCTGCGATTGGGGGAAGGTACAAGCCGCTGACAAAGTATTATAAAAATGAAAACGGCGATCTGGCTGGTGAAATAGAACTGCCTGTTCCTGCTGGAATTGTTGGCGGTGCAACCAAAACCAGCCCTGTTGCAAAAATTGCTTTAAAGATTCTAGGCGTCTCATCTTCAAAGGAGTTTGCGCAGGTTCTTGCTGCTGTGGGGCTGGCGCAGAATTTCGCAGCGCTCAAAGCGCTTTCTACTGAAGGAATTCAGGCCGGTCATATGAAGCTTCATGCAAAGAACTTGTCAATAGCAGCAGGCGCCCAGGAGCGCGAAATAGAGCAGGTGTCTGGTCAGATGATAAATGAAAAAAACATAAGCACAGAAAGGGCAAAAGAAATTCTGGATAAAATGAGAACGCGCTGAAAATTTTCATTTCTTCTTGAGCTCCATTATTACCTTTGCCAGGTCATGGTCCATTTCCTTTAGCTTTTTTGCAACTGTCTCCTTGTCATGCCCTGTCTGTTCCATAACCAGCTTGATGTCCTCGTCGCGGGGCTCTTTCCCTGTTTTTTCAACTGTTTCGGAACCTGATATCTGGTAAACTTTCTTGCCCATTATGTTCGCGATTATTACCTGGGGGTTTTTGATTTTTATCTGGCTGTCTTCGCAATTAATAAGAACTTCTTTTGCGTCAACTTCTTCCATCTGCATACCTATCTCTTTCATCATTTTCTGCAGCTGCGCTGGGTTCATTGAATCACCATGATATTATCTCTTTTGTATATTTATTGGCTGGTTGTTCTTCAAGCTTCTGCTGCGTTTCCTTGAGCTTCTGCTTAGCGTCTTCGGAAACAGGAAAGGCTGCTTCTATGACAATTCCCTCGTCTTCATACCTTGGCATTACATGAACATGAAAATGTGAAATTATCTGGCCTGCTGCCTTGCCGTTGTTTATGAAAATATTATACCCCTTTGCCCCAAGGCTTTCTGTCAGGCGCGAGGCTATGTCTTTCACAAAAACAAACATGTCTCCTGTTTGCTCGTTGCTCATGTCAGAAAAAGAAAAAACGTGCTTTTTCGGTATAATTAGGCAATGGCCTTCTGTCCTTGGGTTTATGTCAAGGAAAGCTATGAATTTATCATTTTCCATTATTTTCAGCGCAGGTACGCTGCCCTCAACTATTCTGCAAAAAAGACAATCCATAAAATCTATAAATCATAATGATATAAATAATCATCTTAAATGTTGTTGGATATTGCCATTTTCTTTTGCCTTGGCATTCTGCTTGGCTTAATTGCAGGACTGCTTCCCGGCGTTCATCCAAATACAATTGCATTGATGGCGTCAACTTTCATGGCAGCTGGATTCTTTCCTTCTGTGATTTGCTTTTTAACTTTCATGGTATCGCTTGGGATAAGCAATGCTGTTTCCTCATTCATTCCTGCAATATTCATAGGCGCGCCAGATGAAAGCTCGGCATTGGCTGCTCTTCCTGGCCATCGCCTGCTTCGCCAGGGGCTTGGCTATCATGCTGTGAAGCTGGCTGTGATAGGAAGCGTTGGTGCGCTTATTTTCTGCTCACTGCTTCTGCCTTTTTCAATGTTTGCGTTTCCTGCTATATACGAAATACTGCATCCAAATCTTTGGTGGATTCTCTCTGCTGTCGTGATTTATATGGTTTTGCTAGAGAAAAAAAAGATTGGCGCGTCTTTTTGCTTTGCTGCTGCTGGGGCAATAGGCATGCTTGGCAGCCAACTTTCCATAAACCAGAACTATTACTTGTTTCCGCTTCTGAGCGGTTTTTTCGGAATTCCGCTGCTTGTTTTATCGCTTAAGAGCAGGGAGCAGTTTCCGCTGCAAAAAAACAGGGAAAAGTTTGTTTCAAAAATATCAGCAGTTCACTCCGTCATAAAAGGTTCGCTCGCTGGCTTGATGGTCGGGCTGCTTCCGGGTGTGGGACCGAGCCAAGCAGCCACAATAGCGAGCGCTGCCAGAAGAGGAAAAGAAAATGAAAATTTTCTAATAACTCTTGGGAGCGTTTCTGCTGCAAATACATTATTCTCTTTCTTGGCGCTCTGGCTAATAGGAAAGCCGCGTTCAGGTGTTGCTGTGGAAATCGGGCGGTTCGTAGAAATAGGCTTCTGGGAATTCGCGCTCATGGTGGCTGTTTCTCTTGCTGCCTGTGGGGTTGCAGCTATTCTAACTCTGAAAGCTGCAAAAGCTTTCTCATCTTTTGCAAGAGCAGTCAATTACCAGATGCTGAACCTGGCTGTCATGGGGTTGATTTTTGGCTTGATATTTTATTTCACTTCATTTTACGGAATTCTGGTGGCTATTGTGGCAACTGCTCTCGGGATTTACGCAAACCTTTCTGGTGTCAACAGGTCTCACCTGATGGGTTGCTTGCTGCTTCCGAGCATATTGTTTTTTGCAGGGATTTGAAAAGCTTAAAAGAGTTCTTATTTATTTGAATTATGAAAGAACAACTTTACAATATTTTAGCTGAGTCCTATAACAACGGCTCAGAAAGAGTTTCTCGTTTTCCTGAATCCGGCGATTTGAAAGAAATATATATAGACTTAACTCATTGCAAGGCGTTGCCTCCAATAGGAAATGAATGGCACAGAGAACATTGCAGATTATTTCCAAAAGCCCGTGTTATGGATGCTGTTGACAGTATTTTTCATGGTGCTGACAAATTAATTGTTCAAAATACCATTATGATGGGGCAAGTGCCCGATTTATGGTGTGGCAAGTTGGGGGGGATTATATGATTACCTTTGACCCCCACCGTGAGCTCTCAGAAGCAAGGAAACTGAACTATGATGGAGCTGTAATAAAAGTTGGTGGTAATTTTCCAGAAAGCACTTTAATTTCCATAGTGCCTGGAAAAAGAACAGACATAGAACAAATGTCGAGATATATACAGTTTATAGAATGTGTTGGTAGAATTGCTGCATGCAGCGATGAAAAATTATATGGTTCTGTTCCTGCCTGGCGCTAAAACCAATTATCTCATCCTTATTTCCACGATATCCTTGTCTTTCAGCACATAATCCAGGCCGACCCGCGAGCCTGGGAACTTTGTGGAGCCCCATACTTTTGCGAACTTGAAGAATTTCATCATGTCTTTGTGGACATTCTTTGCCACATCTTTGACTGTTGCGCCTGAGCGAAAGGCTATTGGCTTATCAGACTTGCGTCCGCTGAAGCTCCTTGTGTAAACACGCATCAAACCAAGAGAATCCCATATGTATTTCCTCAGCTGCTCTATATTCTCGCCTGTCTTTGCTGAAATATTGATGAAGCAGGTAGAAGCAGCTGGGGCAGCGTCTAATTTATTTCCGACAATTATGCAATTTCTTATCCTTTCTTTTTTGATGAAATCTTCTGCCTGTTTTGCTTGCTCTTCTTTTGCAAGGTCAATAAGAAAAATATTAAGGTCTGATGTGTTGGAAATGGACATATAGCGGGGCTCAAAGCTGGCTGGAATTTCTACAAGCTGAATCCATACATCTTCATATTTCATCATGCCTATAACAGGCTTTTCTGTGCTGTAGGCATGCTCTGACGGCTCTCCGACACCTGTCAGGGCTTTAAGCATCTGGCTCTTGCCGCTGTTGGCAAAACCCAGCAGGCATACTTGGCCAGCTCCCTCTTTCTCTATGCCGAAACTCCGCCTTGCTGATTTTTTCTGCTTGATGCGCTCTTTTTTCAGCTTTGAAAGCTGGAGGCGAAGCTGAGCAAGAAGATTATGGGCGCCTTTATGTTTTGGCGCACAGCGTATTACTTCTTCCATCGCCAAAATTTTTTCATCAATTGTCTTTGCTTCTGAATAGCGCCGCTGAGCGACGAAATACTCCTGGTCAGCATTGATGGGCATACTAATATTCTGAAGCTCCTAATAATTAAAATTCAGAAACAATCTGATTCAGTTGTTATGCAAAGGGCTGCTGGGCGTAAGCCTGCCATTAACAATGTATGTTTTCCTGTCCTTGAACTCTTCCTGTTTGCCTTTGTTCCAGCTTTGTACAGGG
This sequence comes from uncultured archaeon, assembly GCA_964492465.1. Classification (GTDB taxonomy): domain Archaea; phylum Aenigmatarchaeota; class Aenigmatarchaeia; order GW2011-AR5; family JAHLMP01; genus CAZBKL01. The sequence goes on along the minus strand of CAZBKL010000008.1, from coordinate 3,920 downwards.
CGGTAATATCCCACGACTCTTGAATAGACTTCTGTCCTCGCGCCGCATACAGGGCAGTTCAATTGCTCACCGGCAATGTAGCCGTGGCTCGGGCATATGGAGAATGTTGGCGTGAGCGTAAAATATGGCAGCTTGAAGTTGTTGACTATCTTCTTTACAAGGTTTTTTGCGGTATCTCCGCTTATCTTCTCGCCTATGAAGCTGTGGAAAACTGTCCCCCCCGTATAAAGCGTCTGCAGGTCATCTTGGTGGCGCAAAGCCTGGAATACGTCATCTGTGAAGCCGACAGGCAGGTTGCTTGAATTGGTATAATATGGCTCGCGCTTTCCGCTTGTTATTATCCTCGGGAATTTCTTCTTGTCTGACCTTGCCAGCCTGTATGAGGTTCCCTCAGCAGGGGTTGCCTCAAGATTGTATATGTTGCCTGTATCTTCCTGATATTCTGTTATCTTGCTCCGCATGAAATTCAAAACCCTGACTGCGAAATCCTTTCCGTTCGGAGTGTCGATTCCGCTTCCTTCGCCTAGAAAATTCAGGCAGGTTTCATGCATTCCTGTCAGCCCTATTGTTGCAAAATGGAAGTTCAGGTTCCCAAGATACCTCTTTGTAAACGGCAGCAAATTATTGTCAATGTTTCTCTGAACCACTTTTCTCTTTATCTCCAATGATTCCTTTGCCAGATACATGAGCCGCTCAAGATTCTCAAAGAATTCTGCGTCACCCTTTGACTGAAATCCTATTCTAGGAAGGTTTATGGTAACCACACCAACGCTGCCTGTTGACTCACCAAATCCAAAAAGGCCGCCTGTCTTCTTCTTAAGTTCTTTCAGGTTCAACTGCAGGCGGCAGCACATAGCACGGGTGTCTGAAGGCCTGAGCTCAGAGCCTACGAAATTCTGGAAATAAGGCAGGCCGAACTTGGAAGCAAGCTCAAAAAGCAGTCCTGCATTGCCATTGACCCAGTCAAACTCCCTTGTAATGTTGTAAGTTGGTATCGGAAACGTGAAAACTCGTCCGCGCGAATCTCCTTGAAGCATTACTTCCAAAAAAGCGCGGTTTATCATGTTCATTTCTTCCTGGTAATCTGCGTAAGTTTCCCCGTTGGGCTTGCCTCCTATTATTACACTGTCATTTGCCAAGTCCTCTGGCACTGTCCAGTCAAAGGTCATGTTTGTGAACGGTGAGTTGCCTGTTATGAAAACCTTTCCGTTTCTTCTCGCAACAAAAGTCCCGTTTTCGCTTGTAGGGCACCAGACCTTGCCCTTGTATGGAATTTTTTTGATTTTTGTTATGCTGGTTATGCCGTTTCTTATGATATTTATGATCCAAACGCCGTTTTTGTTCTTTCCCAGGGTTGTGCCATAGCCACACAGCGCACAAAGCTCTTGTAATTGGTCCTTTACAAGGCTGCTTTTTGTATATAATCTGACTCTGCCAGACGGTTCTCTGTGGCCATCGCCCTTTGCGTATGTGTCAATGAAAAGCTTAATCTGCCTTGGTGACAATGTCTTTGTTATTTCCGGTATTTCCTTTGAGGTTATGTGCTCCCTGATTTGTCCAGACTCTTTCTGGTTAAGCCTGAACCTGATTCCGGGAATTTCAGAAAATCCGTGTATTCTGGAGCATTCGTGCCAGCTCATGTCAAGATTGCCCAAAGTGTTTCTTATCTCATAGCAGTTGTCGTCGTTAGCAGCAGACTGGTAAAGAGCTATTCTTCCCCGGTCATCAGCAAAGCTTCCCTCTGAAACCAGCCAGGCAAAAAGCCTCACCCAATCGTCTGGAATTTCCTTTTCGCTAACAGAGTCTGATGAAATAGGAACGAGAACAGGTGTCTTGAAGCTCAGCAGCTCTTCTGCGTCAGTGAATTCAAAGGAATCTGAATTGAATTTCTTCCTCAAAACCCGGTGATTGGGCGTGACCAGCTGGTCCTGCACCCTGTTTTTGAGATTTATCATCTCCCCGTCAAAATCATAAACTGAAACTTTTTTGGGTGTTATAAATTCTATTTTTCCTTTTTTTACATTAAAAGTGGCTATTTTGTCCTCTTTTTTTAATTCGTTGAAATGCTTCCAACCCCCCTCAGCCAGAACTTCAGTGTCCTCTGAAACACACTGTCCTCCCCACCTTGAGCATGTGTTTATGCTGAAAAGGAACTGCTGGATGTCCTGCTTCACCTGGTCATAGCTCAGGTTGTCTTTCCTGACAAAAGGCGCCAGGTATGTGTCCAGGCTGGAGAAAGCCTGGGCACCTGCCCATTCGTTCTGCATTGTGCCAAGGAAATTTACCATCTGCCCAAATGCTGTGCTAAAATGCTTTGCTGGCGCTGATTCCACCTTGCCATATACGCCATTAAAGCCCTCCAAAAGCAGTTGGCGAAGGGACCAACCCGCGCAATAACCCTGCAGGTTCATGGTAAGGTCATGGATGTGGAAATCCCCGTCCATATGGGCTGTAGAAACTTCTTTCGGGTAGACATTGTTGAGAACATAATATGATATCATGGTGCCGGCAGCATGCATGAACATGCCGGCAAACGAATATCCTATATTGGCGTTCTCGTTAACGCGCCAGTCATTCTCCCTTATGTAGTCATTTATTATCTTCTCAGAATCGAAAATCATGTCTTTTGTATCCCTAAGTTTCTTGTGCTGTTCCCTGTAAAGTATGTAAGCTTTGGCTGTCTTGTAGTGGCCGTTCTCAACAAGAGCCTTCTCGACAATATCCTGCACATCCTCGACCGTGAACATCCTTTTTGGGTCCTTTTCCTGGCGCTCATTAATTGCTCTAACAACCTTGTCTGACAAGTCCTTGGATTTTTCAAAGTCCTTTCCTCCCACAGCAGAAGCAGCTTTCCATATGGCATTTGTTATCCTTTCCTGGTCGAAATCAACTATGCGTCCATCACGCTTTCTTATTTTTGTTACGACCATTCATACACCAGAAATTTTTTAGAAGTAGTATAATATCTCTCTCATCTTTATATATATTTTTTTGTTTCCTGAAAAATAGGATTATTACAAATATTTTTCTTCAAATATATTTTGCAGATTCGTATATAGCCGGTCTATTAATTTGTAAAAAACTGAAGGAATTTTCATGAGATGCTTTGTTTCTGTTGAAATTCCCGAAGAACTGAAGGAAAAAATAGCCAAAATACAGCAAAATTTCAAAAAAAATAACATAAAGCTGGTGGAAAAGGAGAATTTGCACTTCACCCTGAAGTTCCTTGGCGAAATAGACGAGGAAAAGGCCAAGGCTGTTGCCGGAAGGCTTGAGAGACTGAAGCCACGCCCTTTCCCAATAGCGCTAAAGGGTGTAGGAGCTTTCCCAAACGAGCGGTTTCCCCGAATAATATGGGTGGGGTGCCATTCTCCAGAGCTTGAAAATCTTGCCAGGCTTGTTGATTCTGTTGTGTCTGAAATCAGCTTTGGGTCGGAGAAAAATTACAAAAATCACGTGACAATAGCAAGGGTTAAGCAGCGCGGGGAAGGCCTTTCTGATTTGCTAGGGCAGCTGGAAAGTATAGAAATAGGCATCATGAACGTGGAAGAAATTTTCCTGAAACAGAGCGTTCTTGGCAGAAGCGGATCAAAATATGATGATATTAAAAGATTCAAGTTCATTTTTTAATAATTTTGCAGGCGATTAATCATATTGATGAAATAGAGATTGCGGATATTGAAAAAAATATAAAGAACACCCAGGTTCTGGTATTTGCCGGGGGCAGAGCCAAAAGAATGGGCTCTCCTGACACGCCAAAGGCTTTGCTTGAGCTTAACGGCAAGCCCCTTATAGACTACTGCATAGAGCAGTACAAAAAATGCGGCTTCACTGAATTTGTCCTGCTCCTGGGCTTCCTTCATGATAAAATAGAAAAGCATGTTGGTGATGGCTCCAAATATGGCGTTAAAGTGCGTTAT
>CAZBKL010000007.1:0-16470 GCA_964492465.1 uncultured archaeon | reverse complement strand
TGCTCTTAAAATCGCTGCAGCTAATTCTGCCAATGCCGAGGTTAAAATTGCCAAAGAACTCAATTGGCAAAGAGAGCATCTCCCAAAAAATCTAAGGAGAGCATGGCAAGATTGGCAATCACGGCGCCTTCCAAAAAACCTTAGGCCAGCAATGCGATGACAATTAAATAGGTTTTGCCTAAAAAGTCTTTAAATAGTGTTACTTGAAAGTAATATGCAAGTGATCTGAAATGCTTAACAAAATATTAAAACCGATACTTACTATGGGTACAATGAGCCCGGGGGATGATTTTAAGATTGTGTACCCAGTTGCAGCAAAGATAATGAGTGAAATAAAACTACCGTATAACTATGAAGTTGTACCCATACCTGTGGGTGGTTCTGTTCCGAATATTAAAAGCATACTGATATGCAAAAAGCATGATGGATTTTTAGGAAAAATTAGAGACTTATTTGGATACGTAGAAGATCGTGCAGTTCTCGAAATAGACCCGCTTAGCGTGGAGTCGGGGGCTCTGATGATGAACGTCAAGCCTGACAAGGAATCCCTGAACCTGAAGAAATATGTGACCAATGCAATACTGGATTTGCGCGGGAAATACACATAGTGGAAGATTTGGAGGGCAAAGCCCCGAAAATAGGCTTTGCCTAAAAAGTCACTTTATCACAAAAAGTGTCTAATTTAATCGGGTTTCATACAAGCCCACCGAAAGCTTTATATAGTGGTTACTTGATAATAGTAACTATTATATCAGTGGTAAATATGAGAGATATTCCAGCAATTAGAACAGACTCGAAGCTTGTTAACAAAAGACCGGTTAATGAAACTCTCTGCACTTTAACACATGAAATACAAAGTCTTGTGGACAGAATAGAACAGGTGGGGTATGTTGTAGATATTTTTAATGTCGTCCTAGCTTTCGGGTATCAAAATCTTCCTGAAGGAAAAGTCAATTATGGCGATAAAAACCCAAAAATGGGTCGTGTTTTTATAGAGGTACCACCTCTCCCAGAAAATAGATTTTCTAAAAGTTTGGACCATATCCCTCTTATGCATGAACCCCCAAAAAATTTGCCCCCATCTTCTAGATTCCCTTACTCAGATAAAACAAAGATTGGGGAAATAAGTGATTGTATATATGGATTAAAAACACCGTATATAGAAACACCAAAAACAAAACAATTTATGGAAGATACCGAAAGGGTGCTTGATGGTATGGGACTTAAACGTACTCATATAATTGATAATTCGTTAGATCAAGAAGACTAACACAATCGTTATGGATGTGGTTTTCATTCGAAATCAGAACGATTTCCATGCCTGAGAAATTCAGAAAGAATTTCTGGGCACATAATCGAAACGATTCTTGTGCATCGGAATGATATCATTCCGAATGTGGGCAAAGCCCCAAAAATATATTTCCTAAAGTATATTAAGTGGCACAACAAAGTTTAAATATAAGATACGCACAATCTAATAAATACAATTTTCACTGGTTAATAGTAATAAGTGTTATCCCTGAAAGATAACTGCTTTTTTAACCTGAATGTGCAATTATTTGCTTACAAAAGCTGATTATGATGCCTAAAAAAACTGCCAAAAGCCCGGAAAAGGGACCTGCTGGGAAGAAACCGCGAATGATATGCCCAAGCTGCAAGTCTGACAAGTTCTACGAAGATGAGAATAAGGCTGAAATAATCTGTGCTAAATGCGGAATGGTTATGGAAGAGGGCATGATTGATACAACCCAGGACTGGCGCGCTTTTGACCAGGACCAGCAATCCAAGAGGTCAAGAACCGGCGCCCCGTTGACATACAAAAGGCATGATAAAGGACTTACTACTGAAATCGGAAAGAGCGTTACAGAGCTGTTCAAGGTTCCTGCCAAGAGGCGAAGCCAGTATTTCAGGCTTCGGAAATGGCAAAAAAGGCTTCTTACTTCTAAAGACAGAAATTTGTCATTTGCACTTGGCGAGCTCGAAAGATTGGTTTCATTCTTAGGACTGCCTAAAACCCTTCACGAGGAGGTTGCTGAGCTTTATGAAAAAGCTCTTCAGAAAGGCCTTATCCGTGGAAGGAGCATTGAATCAATTATTGCTTCTCTTGTTTATTCTCTTGCACGCGAGTATAAGAGTCCCCGCACTCTCGCTGAGATAGCGCAGGCTTCTGGAATTCCAAAACGTGAGCTTGGAAGAACTTACAGGTATATATCAAGAAAACTGAACATGAAGATCCTTCCAGCAACTGCTGAATCTTATATTCCTAGGTTTGCTTCAATGCTAAAACTGAAGGACAAGACAGAAGTTCGAGCTATCAAGATTCTCAATGCTGCCATGAAAAAGGATGTTGTTTCTGGCAAAGGCCCATGCGGCTGTGCTGCGGCAGCGATATACATAGCAAGTGTTTTGGAGAATGAGCGAAAAACCCAGCGCGAAGTCGCTGATGTGGTTGGCGTGACTGAAGTAACAATTCGCAACAGGTATAAGGAAATTGCCCAGGCTCTCGGAATAGAGAAGGAAGTCGAAGAGAAAGCACGGGAGCTTGAAGGAGAGAAATAGACTGGTTCTGGGATTGCGAAATATAACAAACTCCTTAAAATCTAACTTTTTAATTTCTTCGTGCCATTAGTTATTCATGATTGTCCGCCTTGACGAGATTTCCAAGACCACGCCTGGCGTTGGGAAAAAAGCGAGGCGGCTCGCAAAGCTAATGAACAGCGGATTCTCAATTCCTGAGGGATTTGTCATAACTTCTGATGATTTTGCCCAATGTTTCATGGCAATTGACAAGGAGCTAATGAGCCTGAGCAGCTCAGATGACATGATAATGAAAGCGTCAAAGCTGCAGAGCGCGTTTTCAGAAGTCCGGCTGCCCAGTGAAGTTGAGAGCGACGCTGCAAAACAATACCTTGAAATGGAGATCATACCCAATCTTCCGAAAAGCGCCTCCCGCTTCATAGCAGCAGGGCGCGATATCCCAGTTGCTGCTGTCAGGATTTCAGGCGAGGCAGATTATCCTTATGCGCATGCAATATTGAATGTTTATGGGCAGAAGCAGCTGCTTTTCTCAATAAAAAAAGCTATTTCTTCAACCCTAAGCGCCCAGATGCTTGATTTTGCATTGAAAAAAGGCATGGCAACAAAAGAGCTTCTTAACAACGCTGTCATAATCCAGAAATTCATTCCAGGCGAGATATTCGGCACTGTAATGCGAAACCCTGTCAAAGATGGCTGGCTGGTTGAATATACTGACGCACAGAATTTCTTCAACAGCCTGATGTACGGCGCAACAAGCCCAAAGAGGATTGAAGTTTCTTCACAAAGCAATGAAGCTCATGTGATGGAGGGCAAATACAGTATAGAAAAGATGACAGAAAACCTGAAAAAAGCTGAGGAGGTTCTCGGGGAATCTCTGGCACTTGAATGGTGCATTGCACGAGACCGAATCTACATACTTGACGCCAAGCCTCTCGGCAAAATAAGCAAGAGCGCCAGCGGCAAGGTTAAGAAAACCCTGAGTTCCATAGGACATGAAGACATCGTGGTTCTGGAAAACAGCAATTCTGAATTCTTCCCAATACCTGAGAAGCTTGCCGTCATAATCTGCCAGCAGGGCTCCTATTCGTCAGCACTGGCAAACTACTGCCGCTATCTGGGAATACCGTTCTTCATCATGGATGCATCAAATCTTGAGAATGGGCAGGAAATCAATATTGTAAATGGCTTGCTTCCAGGAGAGCTTAGGCCAGAACCTGCCAGCGCAGCAGCGCAAGCTGCTAAGCATGCTGTCAAATATGAACCCAGGGCTTTTCCTGAGAGAATAACAAAGCTCAGCGTCATACTTCAGCCAAAGACTGTTTTCACAGAAAGCAGTTCGCTCGCAAACTTTGATGAGATTATAATAACAGACAAGGACTATATCAGCCTTGCTGACAAATTCTCAAAGCCTATATCATACCTGCTGAAAAGCGAGAATGATGCAGAAGCGCTCAGGTCTGCCTTTCCTGAAGGCTCATTTCGCATACTTTTTGACAGCTTCGAGCCTGACATAATAGCAAAAGTCAAGGAGGATTTTCCTGAATCAGCCACAGGATTCATTGTAAAAACTCCTTATGACATGCTGAGAATAAGGGAGATCCAGCCATTTGCCAATGTTGTCATATATGACATAGCAAACATCGTGAAGCTGATGATAAACCGCGAGTCTGACGAGGTGGATGATAACATGCTGAAGCAGCTTCGAAGCTCAATGAAAACGTGCAAGGAGCACGGCATAGAATGCTATTGCTGCAATTTCTCAAATAACTCTGATGAAGAACTTCTGAAAAAGCTTATCCTTATAGGCGCAGACGGGATTGTGGTCAGGGAAGAGCAGGCAAACGAATTTGCCTTAGCCTTGGAAAGAGCTGAGAAAAAAATAATGATTGATCTGGCAAGAAAGGCTTTCCAGTTTTGATTATTCTTAAATCGATTCTCTGCATATATCCTTATCAAAAGGGCCCATGGTCTAACGGTTATGACACCACGTTCGCAACGTGGAGGTTTCGGGTTCAAATCCCGATGGGTCCATTTGAACCCTTGGGTTCATCGACAGCATCAAGAGAGGCTGGCGAACCTGGAAAGCTCCCGCTTTCCAAGGTATTCCCGCTGGGTCCATTTTTATTTTCAAAAATTGTAACTATTATGTGTGGTTTTATGAACATCCTCATAGTTTCAAAGCAGAACCAGAAATGCCTGAAAGCAGCTGCCAGGCTTGAAGCTGCGCTGAAAAAGAATAATAAAGTGGCTTTTGACAGCACAACAGCAGGCAAGCTGGGCAGAAAAGGCATGGAAATAGAATTATTCAGGAATGGAATAATCATAACACTTGGCGGCGACGGCACTTTCATATATGCTGCGCACAAAGCCAGGGTTCCGATACTGCCTGTGCGCATAGAAGGATTCGGCTACCTTACCACAATTGATTTTCAGAAGCTTGTGAAGAACATAGGAATGCTGAAAAAGGCAAAGATGATGAAAAGGGAAAGAATAAAAGTTTCAGGCAGGGGAGATTATCCGCTTTCTGTCAATGAAATCATGTTTGTCAAGGACATCCCGTCAAAAATAATAAAGCTGAGCTTTGAAATTGACTCTGTGAGATTCGAGTTCAAGGGCGACGGCATTATTTTCTCAACCCCGTCCGGCTCCACAGCCTATGCGCTTTCAGCTGGCGGCTCTGTGTTTGGAAACGAGATTCCTGCAATAGAGATGGTGCCGATATTCCCTTTCAATTCCAAGCTGAAGCCCATGCTGATTCCAGGCAATAAAAAAATCACTGTTCATGCAGAATCCTGCATGATGATTATTGACGGCCTGAAGGAGAAGAGGATTGAATCTGAAAAAATTGTCCTTGAAAAAGGCCCGCCCATCAGGATACTAGGCTTCGGTGAGAATTTCTTCAGGAGGTACAAGGAAAGGTTCTTGGGATGATTTCCGCGATTAGATATTTTTATTTATAAATTCAAACACCTCACTGTAAATATGGAAATTCAGGAAATTGATTGGGTCCGTATTAAACCAGATTATCTTGTCTGGAGAAGTCTCCTGTATTATCACACCAAGAACTTGCTGATTTGTTCTGAAAAAGTAGAACTATCCGAATTCAACGATTTTGGATATTTTCACCACGTGCCAGAGACCTCTTTTAGGCAGATGAGTGGACAGTGGGAAGATTCGGGAAAGGTTCCGGAAGAATGGATAACGAAAGGTGATTATCCAGGAATCTGGACAGCGATGTTTGATTCGCATAATACTTACAGTTGGGCAAAACAGCCTGTCTATATAGTCCGTTTCTATTTCAAAGACGGTTTCTTTATTTATGACAAGAAAAATCCAGTCCATAACGACTTGTTTCAAACATGGGATAGCGGGAACAGGGCAAACAAGTGGAATTTCTTGGAAAACACCAAAGGACAAACCATGGGGAAAAGGATGGAATTTAATGGTTATCCTTCTCACAAGGAATTTTTCAAAGAAAATAAGTTTGGGGCTGTCGTGGGGTATAGCGATTACATATCGCCCGTTATAGTCTTGGAAGATTCTATAGAAAATGTGGAATTTATTGAAGTCTGATATTTAACGGCCTTAAAAATAAACACATGGGCTAGGATAAGGTTCCTTGAAAAGTATTAGGATTTGTTGGGCTGAAGCCGGTTTTCCTAAGATTTATTATTGACAGGAACAAAGGCTCGGGAAGCGCGTCCCATGAGAACCATTCCCAGCGCTCCAGCTTGTGCGGCTCCATGTTCATGGGCGAACCTGACGCGATGTCCGCAGCTACAAATATGGTTATGTAATGCTTTCTTGTTTCTTTATGTATGTCATTGGTCAGGGCAACTATCCTGGGATTGATTATTTTAATTCCTGCTTCTTCCAAGACCTCCCGTGTTGCGCATTTCTCTATTGACTCGCCGAATTCCAGGTGCCCGCCCGGAAATGCCCATGAACCATTTCCATGGGCGACTTTTCTTTTGCCAAGAAGCACCATTTCATTTCTGGTAATGATTACTGCAATCCCGACTTTGGGCATTTCGTTTTCCACGGATAACACCAACAAAAACTCTTGGAATAATTTTAAATTATTCCGGATTTTTCAAATTTTTCTTATTTTATCTTATCCATTGCGAAATATAGAAAAACTTGAAAATGGGCGAGGAGAGATTTGAACTCTCGACCTTCCGATTATCAGTTTCGCCGCAGGAGAGCATGATGCTTTGGAAAGCTTCGCCGACCCGCGCGGACGCTCCAACCAGACTAAGCTACCCGCCCATAGTGAATTATTATTTTGTATGGAGAATATATTAAAATAGGAATTGTTCTAGCTAGGCAAGCTTGTTAATTTTGATGGTGGCATGAAAAGCGGGAGGGTAGACATCAGCAGAATTATTGAATTTTTCTGCAACCCCAGTTGTTTGTCATGCATCTTTTTGGAAACATTAATTTCGTAAACTTAGAACTTCACTCGATGTCCTCTTCGGGTTCTTCGCCTGAGAGCGGAACCCTGCTTTTCATTTCCTTTACCATGCTTGAAAGGCTTCTTATGTTGTCTGTAAGGCTTGGCAGGAACTGCTTGAATGCTTTTTCAACGCCTGAAATACGGGCTTCAATTTCTCCCATTTTTTCTTCTACTTCTGCTATTTTTCTCTCCAGCGCAGCAGCTCTCGCCTCTTTTCCGCTCGCTGATGTCATTGATTCCAGCTGCTTTAGCTGCCTTGTCAGAAGGTCTTCCTCAGAGCGTATTTTTTTCAGCTCCTTCTCAAAAATATCCCACTTCTCATTGACAACGCCCTCAACCAGCTCCTCTATTGCCAGTTCCGGGCTTATGTCAGAGTCTGATATTCCTGGTGCCAGCATCTCGTCCATGCTCGGCTCCTTGGGCTCCTCGGGCTTTCCGTAGATGTCTTCAAGTTCAGTGGATTCGTCCCTTTGCTGGTTCCTGAACATGTCCTCAGCTTCAGAAGAAGGCTCTTCTGTTATGTTCTGCTTCAGCGACTGAAGCATGCCTTTTTCTATTTCCTGGTACGAGAAGCCGTCTGATTTGAGCTTCTTTATTATGTCCTTGTCAGAAACGCCAGACTGCCTGAGGGTATCAACTTCCTTGAGGGGTATCCTGCCCTTTCCTGTTTCAGCGGATTTTCCAAACAAAGGCATCAAAATCACTTAGGAATTATTATTATTGTCCTTGGCTATTTATAAAAGTTAAGGGAATGAAAAACAGAAGCAGGAAATTATCTTGGTTGCCTTCTCAGCGCTTCTGTGAGCTCTTTTTTTGTGATAAATTCCTGCCTCAGCGGGTTCAGCAGCTCGAACATGGTCTCTATTTCCTTTATCTCATTTCGCCTTGCGAAATTCTTTGTCTGCTCAGTTATTTTGCTCATGTCGCTCTCAACTTTTATTATCTTGTCAGCAATGTTCCGCATGGCTATCTCAACATCCATTATGCTTTTCTTTATTTCCTTGCTCTGCTTGAAGTTGCTGTCCTCGGCAGAGTTCACGCGCGATTCCATGGCCTGGGTTCTTTGCTCGATAATTCTCAGCCGCCTGTCGCTCCTGTTGGCTCTTCTTATGAGCTCCTGCAGGATGAGATCAAGCTGTTTTGCTTCTGCCATGATATCCCCTATATACCCTGCCCTCAGGCGGGTTTCCCTGTGGATGTCATACTCAAAATGTTTCATAGAAACATTTTGGTATCCCGAATTTAGCAATTCTAAATTCGAGGATATCGACTTCCTGTTGAAACAATGTTAATTATAGTTTTGTCTTTGTCTCTATTTAAGTTTTTTAAAATTCTACCCGATTATTATTCATAGGAGTTCTCATGGTATGCGACTACACATTCGATGACAAGACCCAGACAGTGAGAGTCAACTGCCTGGGCTGCATATACGGCTCAAGCATAGAAGACAGCGAATTCTGCATGGCAAACACTCTTCAGAAGCTCATGGAGGTAAAAAAAGTGGCAAGAGTTATCCTGGCTGAAACGCGCGAATACGAATATGATTTCCAGCAGGTGCGCATGCTGCTGGAAATCGCAAATGCCATACAAGACATTTCCAGGAGGCACCTGGTTTCAATACAGAACATATCAATAAAAGGGTGCGACAAGTGCGTTTCAGGCAGGTATTCGCTTATGCAGAATATCCTGAATGAGCTCAGGACAGACCCTATAGAAGCTTACAAGAATTTGCTAAGGGAGATAAGGCACATAAAATTGCGCATGGACAAGGCTGAATCGCCAAAATGCCTTGAATGCATGGAGTCATACCTGAGAAAAACCCTGCTTTCTGCCAAGGAAATACTGGAAAGGTGCGAGCTGATAAAGATTTGGGAGTCCAGGCAGGAGCTGAAAGGACGGGCCATCTACAGGGAGGTTTTTCATCCTTCAATAAGGCCGAATTTCATGTATACTAGATATGTCTCGCTTCCGCCCCCGAACGCAGAAATAATTGACCGTTATGAAGTTGGGGACAGCAATGTTGAAATATTGAGAATTCCTGGCAATGCCCGGTATATCTATCATATAGTTCCGCCTGAATTCAAGCTCGAGGAAGATGAATATACCATTCTTGACGCTGCCAGGAGGTATCTTGCTGCGCACAGGCCAAGGCGCCCTGAGCTTTCAGACCCTGAAAAATTGAGGGAAACTTTCCTGAACATAAGCAAGGACATGATAAGCGACCTCTCATCAGAGTTTAATATCCAGCTCAGCCTCGGGAAGCTGAACCAGCTTGCCCAGATACTTACAAGATACACAGCAGGGCTTGGCATAATAGAGCTGCTTTTGAAGGATGAAAAAATACAGGACATATCAATAAACTCGCCAATTGGCCAGACGCCAATTTACATATTTCATGCTGATTTTGAGGATTGCGAAACAAATTTAATTCCATCCAGGGAAGATGCAGAAGCCTGGGCAACAAGGCTCAGGCTTCAGTCTGGCCGCCCATTGGACGAGGCTAATCCGGTTTTGGACTCTGAGATTGTCATAACAGGCGGCAGAGCCAGGGTATGTGCCATAACCAAGACGCTCTCGCCAACCGGGCTTGCTTTCTCACTCCGCAGGCATCGTGACAATCCGTGGACATTCCCGCTTTTCATAAAGAACCGCTTCATGAATCCCATGAGCGCAGGCCTGCTGTGGTTTATCATAGACAATGCGAGGACCATGCTCATAGCAGGAACAAGAAGCTCTGGCAAGACGTCCCTGCTCGGAGCATGCATGATGCAGATACTGCCAAAATCAAGGATAATCACAGTTGAAGACACCCTGGAGCTTCCGGTCACAAGTATGCGTGAGCTAGGATATAATATAGAACAGCTTAAATCCCGCTCTGTAATAACCAAGATACAAACAGAGCTTTCAGCTGATGACGCCCTAAGAACAGCGCTTCGAATGGGCGATTCATGCTTAATAGTGGGCGAGGTCCGCTCTGTTGAAGCGCGCGCTCTTTACGAAGCCATGAGAATAGGCGCTCTTGCAAATGTTGTTGCCGGGACCATACATGGCGACTCTCCATATGGCGTTTTTGACCGTGTAGTCAATGACCTCGGAGTTCCTGCTACATCATTCAAAGCCACAGATGTCATAGTCGTAGCAAACAGGCTCAAGACCCCTGACGGATTGCATTCTTTTCGGCGTCTGGTAAGCATAACAGAAGTCCGCAAGCACTGGAAGACTGATCCTTTGGATGAGGGCGGTTTTGTGAACCTCATGGAATATTCTGCCCATGATGATGAGGTCAAGCCAAATCAGACCCTGCTTATAGGCGAGTCCACAGTATTGAATGACATAGCAACAAATGTCAGGGAATGGAAAGGCAGCTGGGACAAGGTGTGGGAAAATATCATGCTCAGGACAAAGGTGATGAAAGCCCTGGTTGAGCATTCCCAGAAAAACCCGATGATGCTGGAAGCTGATTTTGTCTTGAGATCAAACCAGAAATTCCATATAATTTCAGACGATGTCATGTCTGAAATTGATACTTTGGATTCTGAGCTGATATACGAGCGCTGGATGGATTGGCTGAGGAAGACCTACTGATAAATTATATTGCCAGGAAAATGCTAAATCTAGAATTAAAAAATAATAGCCTTTTTCGCCTCAGGTGCTCAGAAAAACAACATTAGCAATATTGCTGGTGCTGTCTGTTATGCCCGCGCAGGATGTTGTCAGCAATGCGCTGCTGAATGATGGGGTGCCTAAGGAGGTCCAGTTAGGGCAGCTAGTAATTCCCAGCACGCCTGATGAGCCTGCTGCAACTGTTATCCCGCCGCCAGTTGAAATGCAAGAAGTTCCGGAAGTGTTAACAACCATGCCATTTACTGTAAGACTGATCTGGCCAGTGTTCTTTACTGTTATATTCGCATAACCGTAGCCAGTGCCGTTGTGCAAATAGACCTTGTCGATCTGTATGATTCCCGATGAGCAGCCGATTGCTCCCTGGGTCACTCCTGAAACATTCTCTGTTGTCGTTCGGACAAAGGAGCTGAACCATCCCATGATTATCATGGCAACGCTTACAGTGAATGCTATGAGAAGAACAGAGGCTATGAGCGCGCTGACTCCTTTTTGCGATTTCATGAATATACTATTTGTTCTCTTCTATTTATATAATTTTATTTGAGTCTAAAAAACATGAGAAGATGAAATCAACTATATAAATGATACCTTGCTAAGGCTGCTGGTGCTGTCTTGCACGCCTGCGCAATTAGTGGTGAGTATGGCGGTGCTGAAGCTCGCGGCATTTGAAACATTTCCGCATCCTGTAAGGTTTATGGCTCCTGAGAAGCCTGTAAGAATGCTCACGCCAGTGCTCATGTTGCAGACAGTTCCATTAACAGCCACTATCATAGCTTTGATTGTCAAGTCAATCTGCCCCATATTTTTAGCGACTATTGTCGCTTTTCCATAATTGCTACCAGCTGTGGTGATTATGTAAATTTTATCAATTTGCACAACTCCAGAAGAGCATGCTACAGCGCTCTGCGTGCCGCCTGAAATATTCTCTGTCGTTGTGCGGGTAAAAGAGCTGAACCATCCCATGATTATCATGGCAACGCTTACAGTGAACGCTATGAGAAGAACAGAAGCTATGAGCGCGCTGACTCCTTTTCCTGGCATTAATTATACATTAGTTATTAATCATTTATATAATTTAATTTAGGCTGTTAGAAAGCGGAAATAATAAATATTATAATTATATGAAGGTTACATCGCCGGACTTGGTCGTGCTGTCTGTTATTCCTGCGCAGGATGTTGTTATAAGTGCGCTGCTGAAGTTCTGTGAATTTGTGACATTTACGCATCCTGTTAGGTTCAGAGTTCCTGAAGAGCCTGCAGAAATGCTTACGCCTGTATTTGTGTTGCAGACAGTTCCATTAACAGCCACTATCATGGCGTTGACTGTTAACGCAATCTGCCCTGTGTTTTTCACGATTATGGTCGCTTTTCCATAATTGCTTCCGGATGTGTTGGTTATGTAGATGCGGTCTATATCCACTATTCCCGATGAGCAGCCGATTGCTCCCTGGGTCACTCCTGAAACATTCTCTGTTGTCGTTCGGACAAAGGAGCTGAACCATCCCATGATTATCATGGCAACGCTTACAGTGAATGCTATGAGAAGAACAGAGGCTATGAGCGCGCTGACTCCTTTCTGGGAAAACATAATATATTATTTGTATTGGCATATTTATATGTTTTAAATTTCTCTTAATCTCCTCTTGCAAGCTTGCTTTCTGTTTTCTTCTCCTGTTTCCCGCTGTTTTGCCTGGCTGGAAACAATTATATTCAGGGCTCGTGATAATTATATGCATGGGAAGCGTGCTGGAAACTTTTAAAAAAGCCCTGGTGAAATTCGGCTTGGAAATGAGGCCTGTTAAGAAGATAGACAAGAAGCAGGAAATAGCAGGGCTTTACAACAAAATAGAAATCCCGACAGGTGCGGTTAAGCAGAGGGATGTTGTATCAAGGGAATATAAAATATTCAAGAGAGAAGAAGTGCTCTCCAAAAGATTTTCCACATTCTACGAAAAGATGTGCCATCTGGCAGAAGGCGCATTCAAAATAAATCCTGACAAGGCTACAAAAGAGCGCATAGAGCATGCCATAAAAATAGCGCACCTGAACATAACACCGCAGGGCGTGGCATCTCTCACGATTCTTTCATGCTTCTCAGTCTGCCTTTTTGCGCTTTTTTTCATGGTAACGCATTCTCTTTTCGGTTTTGGCCTGTCAACAGGATATGGAATGCTTCTGTTCACGCTCTCTGTGCCGATTGCCTACTACCTGTACACATATCCCATGAGGCTTGAGAAACGATATAAAATACGCGTGGGCTCTGAAATATCGTTCATGATTCTCTACATGGCTGTTTATATGAGAGATTCCCCCAACATGGAAGGAGCCCTGGAATTCGCGTCCAGGAACCTTTCTGGCCCGCTGGCATGGGACATAAGAAAGATAATGTGGGATATTGAAATCGGAAAATACAGGAGCGTGGACGAAGCGCTGCTGGAATATGTCATGATATGGATCGGCGAGCGCTATTTCATAGAAGCGCTCCAGCTCCTGAGGTCAAGCATGAAGCAGGCTGAGGACAGGAGGCTTATAATTCTCGACGAGGCAATGAACCTGGTTCTGGCAGGAACCAGGGAGAAAGCCAAGTACTATTCACAGGATCTGAAAATGCCCATACTAATGATACATGCGCTCGGCATACTTCTCCCTGTGATGGGGCTGGTCATGTTTCCTGTAATAGGAATATTCCTGAGCATCAGCTCTGAAGTCCTGTTCGTGGGGTATGATATAATTCTGCCTCTGGTACTTTTTTTCTTCATAAACAATGTGCTCGAAACAAGGCCGGTTACATTCAACCGCCTGACTATAAGCCAGCACCCGGACATGCCTCCGCCAAACAAGTTCGCCATAAAAACCAAAAACGGGACCTATTTTGTGCCTGCCCTCCCTATCGCAGCCCTTGTGGCTTTTCCCATATTAATTGCAGGCGCGGTCATGTACTTTTTAGCAGGAAAGGAGAATTTTGACGCCTCAGTACTGATAACTGTGGGTATAGTGGCAGGATTCTTTGTTTATTATTTCCTCTCCTCTTTCCAGAAAATGAAGCTCCGTGAAGAAACCCGGCGCCTTGAGCAGGAATTTACAGAAGCCCTTTTCCAGCTTGGCAATCAGGTTTCAAGCGGGGCTCCGCTGGAGATTGCTGTTGAAAAATCTGCCAAATCCATAAACGGCCTGATAGTAAAGCAGTTTTTCATGATAATACTGAAGAACATAAGGGACCTTGGCATGACTCTGTCAGAAGCCATATTTGACAAGGATTACGGGGCTATAATTTTCTATCCCTCAAAGCTCATACGCTCTGTCATGAAAATTGTTGTTGACTCTGCCAGAAAAGGCGTGCAGGTGGCTTCCATAACCATGCTCAACATATCAAGGTACCTGAAAAACCTTCAGGAAAACCAGGAGAACATTCATGATATGCTGGAAGATGTTTTGTCATCTTTGAAATTCCAGGGCTTCCTGCTGACCCCGCTTGTCAGCGGCATAATAGTGACCATGGCAGTTGTCATAATAAGGATAATAGGCCGCCTGACAGCAACCATGACAAGCCTGAAAGGCTCTGCTGTATCCATGATGCCCATAAACATAGTAAATGAGATAAACATAACGCCAGGAGAGTTCCAGCTTGTCTGCGCCATATATTTCATAGAAACCTCAATAATCGTCGGCACGTTCATAAACGGAATTGAGAACGGCGAGGACGAAATCGGCAAGCAGGATGCCATAGCATCCATACTGCTCCTGGGATTCATAATATACATAATAACTCTCTACGCATCCCTGGCAGTCTTCGGCCCGCTGACTAATGTGATAATCTAAATCAGAAGTTCAAAATCTGCGGAAAGGAAAACCTTTCCGAACCTCCTTCGGACGTTCGTGGACGAACCTGAAGGTTCGAATCCCTAGAAAATGCCCCCACCAGGATTACCTCGGTAAAATTCGTTTACCGGGTTTTCCAATCTCTGCTGACATTGAAAACGAACCTGAAGGTTCGAATCCCTAGAAAATGCCCCCACCAGGATTCGAACCTGGGTCAGAGCCTTGCCGCATTTCTGGTTTTTTCTTTTCCTCAGGAAAGCAGCGCTTTCTGAGGTGTCGAAATGCTTTGCATTTCAGACACGATACAACACTTTCTTTTTACAAAAAAGAAAAGGTTGTTCCGCGGGGCCCCATTCTATCCAAGCTGAACTATGAGGGCATCAGCCTAAAGCTTTTTAATACTTTTATCCTTAAATGGAATAGTATTAAAAATTCAAACCAAGAAAAGATGATAATAATTATCAGAAAGCAAAGCTTTCTGTAATTTCAAAAACCATTGAATATATAGAGGTTTTTAAAATGGCAAAGTCAAAATTCGAGCTGATATGCACGTCGTGCAGGGAAAATGTAGTCTCAGAAGAGCGTTTCACAAAGTTCAGGTGCCCGATGTGCGGGAAAGCTGAAATAATAAGGTGCGCGCGCTGCCGCAAGAGCAGCAATATTTACATATGCCCCGAGTGCGAGTTCGAGGGCCCATAATCTGAATAATAAATAATATCAGGCATACTGCCGCACGAAGTGCGGATATCCAAGAAGCATGTTCAAATGATATGCCTCCGAGCAAAGCGAGGTTTCAAAGAAGCATGTTCATATGGGGTGTTAATGATGGGACAGGTTGCAGTAACGCTGAATATAATGCCACATTCTCCTGAAACAGATATGGAGCAAATCAAGGAAAGCGTCAGGAAAATCCACCTCAAAGAAGCTCATATAAAAGAGATGAAAGTGGAGAGCATGGCATTCGGGCTCAAATCACTGAAGGTTCTCTTCATAATGCCTGACCATGGCGGAACCACATACCTGGAGGAGCAGATAAAAGCCATAAGCGGCGTTGGTGAAGTAGAGACCAGCGAGATAACGCTGATTTAAATTCTGGGAAATCATTTATATTTCATGGCATCCTCAAAATCCAAAATTTCTCCGGGAGATTCTGTAATAGTGAGGAAGAAGAGCGGTCCTATTGAAGGGATTTTAATGCCGAGGCATGAGTTCAGCTCGCCTAATGCCATTATAATAAAGCGCCCTGACGGATATAACATAGGAATCGCTCTTGAAAAAGGCGAAAGCATAAAAAAAATCAGAAGTTTCATTCCATCAAATCGCGAAATTAAAAAAATTCATTTTGACCCCAAAAAACCTACGATATCAATTCTTCACACAGGCGGCACAATTGCCAGCAGGGTTGATTACAAGACAGGCGGTGTTACTGCTGCTTTCAGCCCAGAAGAGATTATCGAGCTTTATCCTGAAATCAGCCAGATGGCAAACATAAAATCAAGGCTTATTTCAAACATGTGGTCAGAAGACATGCGATTTGAGCATTACCAGAAAATCGCAAGGGTTGCATTTGAAGAAGCCCAGTCAGGAGTCGATGGAATAATCATAACCCATGGCACGGACACGCTTCATTATAGCGCATGTGCGATGTCTCTGATGATGAACAACCTTCCTGTTCCTGTTATTCTTGTCGGCGCCCAGCGCTCATCTGACCGCGGCAGCAGCGATGCTTTTCTGAACCTGACATCAGCTGCAAAATTCATCATAGAATCCGATTTCTCAGGGGTCGGTATCTGCATGCATGAAAGCCTTGATGACGATTCTTGCCTGATACTGCCAGCTTGTAGCTCAAGGAAGCTGCACTCTTCGCGCAGGGATGCTTTCAAATCTGTGGACGTAAAGCCAATCGCCAGGGCTGGGAGCAAAATAGAATTTCTGTCGAGTTACCAGAAAAAAGACAAAAACCGAAAGCCTGAACTTATGGACAAGATGGAAGAGCACGTCGCATTGATTAAGATTCATCCTAACATAAGCCC
>CAZBKL010000006.1:0-16858 GCA_964492465.1 uncultured archaeon | reverse complement strand
GAGCATTCGGGGCGGCGTTTCTTTCTTTGAGAGAAAGAAAGGTCGCTTCGAACCGCTGTCTTGGGCTCCAAAGGCCCTCATCCTTGACCACTAGACGAAGGGGCTATGATATGTATATTGCTCTGGAAAAGCAGATAAATAGTAATTAATTGGAGGCAGGAGAATGGCTGGGGCTCGTGCGCAATCCTCAATTGACGAGAAATAGGAGAAGCGGAAGGGCTTCGGTATGCCACATAGCTAAGCGAGGTTTTCGAGCAAAATGATCGTTTGGGAAAACCCTGGTATTTGACTCGACCCTTATTGCTTGTTTTCATGGGGTTTTTCTTTCTTTAAAACGAATTTCACTTTTCTTGAGAAAATCCATCCTGCTACCAAGCCGGCAGCCAGAACTGCTGTGTATTTCAGGATGTCGCTGCTCATCCAGGATTCTGCAGCTCTGCCTGCCTGTGCCTGAGACGTGGCATTTGATTCAATAACAGCACATCCTTTTCCTGGTTGCCAGATGCCCTTTTCGCATAAGCATCCAACAGAATCTGACCAGTTTGTACTGTTCAGCAGTCCGCTGCTGGCATGGCACCAGTTTTCACAGCCTGTTGCGCCTTCGCCCATGCACGTGCAGCTGAGGTTTGTTAATATCCTGTAATCAAGCCCTATGCCATCTAGGGTGAGGTTGTTCTGGGTGATATCCAGCAGAGCCTGCCAAAACCTGTCAGAATTGAAAAAACACCTGTACTGGCAGTCTGTGAAATTGACTCCTGACATCCCGACTATCTGCCACGTTCCATTAGGAACAGGATTGTAATGCTTTGTGTCGCCGGAAAAATAATATTGGCATGCTCCTGTATCAGGGTTGGCTATGTATACAGACGGCATGTAAGCTAATGCTAAGCCTGATATTGCGATAAATACAGCAAGCGCAAACAGCATTTTTCTCATGATGGTCACTCTGAAATAACTTATTCTCTTGTCTTTAATAATTATTACCTGAAATAAATTAATAATTAGGTGCTTAAATGAAAATACTGCTTTTGCACAGCGATTTCGTGGAATTTGAGCCAAAGACAAAGGCTTTGAAATCAGCTGAAGAAGTCGTGAAAGAGAGAAAAAGAGTCGAAGACTGCCTGGTTGTTTTCATAGCAGTTGAAAAAAGAGATGAAAAAAACAACAGAAGCGCGAAAAAGCTTGCTGATGAGGTAAGAGATGTTGCTGGCCAGGTCAAAGCCAGACGAGTTGTGCTCTATCCATATGCCCATTTGAGCAAAGACCTGGCTTCGCCAGATGCTGCCCTGAGGATAATGAAAGAAGCTCAGGAAATTCTGAAAAAGGATTTCGAGGTGTCAAGAGCTCCTTTTGGCTGGTATAAGGAATTCACAATAAAATGCAAAGGACATCCGCTGGCTGAGTTGAGCAGAGAAATTGCATCTGAGGAAAGTCCTGATTCAAAGCAGGAGAGCGAGAATGAATCAGAATCCCTGAAGCAGGAAGAGAAAGTTCATTCGACATGGTTTATATTGACGCCCAAAAGCGAGCTTAGTGAGATAAAAATAGACAGCGGCAATCTTAAAGGTTTTGATTTCAAAGGTCATGAGAACCTCAGGAAATTCGCGTCCTATGAAATAGCCAAGGTCAGGACATCTGAAAAGGAGCCTCCTCATGTCAGGCTTATGAGGAAGCTGGAAATAGCTGACTATGAGCCCGGAAGTGACCCGGGAAATCTCAGGTTCTACCCTAAAGGAAGGCTGATAAAGTCATTGCTGGAGGCATGGGTGACACAAAAAGCAATAGAATACGGCGCCATGGAAATAGAATCCCCGATAATGTATGATTACGAGCACCCAGCGCTGAAAGACTATTTGAACAGGTTTCCGGCAAGGCAGTATGTTGTCGAGTCTGCGAAGAAGAAATTCTTCATGCGATTTGCAGCATGCTTCGGCCAGTTCCTTATGAAAGCGAATGCCAGCATTTCTTACAGGAACCTGCCCCTGAAGATGTACGAGCTGGCAAAGTCATTCAGGCTAGAGAAAGCAGGCGAGCTTACAGGCTTGAGAAGGCTGCGGGCTTTCACAATGCCTGATATGCACACGCTCTGCAAAGACCTTGCGCAGGCGAGAGAAGAGTTCAAGAAGCAATTTCATCTCGGAATGGAATGCATGTCTGATATCGGCTTTGAGCCAGACGAATATGAAACTGCCATAAGGTTCACAGAAGATTTCTGGAAAGAGAACAATGAGTTTGTGATATCACTTGCAAAGCTGCTGAAAAAGCCTGTGCTCATAGAAATGTGGAACTTCCGCTATGCTTATTTTGACCCGAAATTTGAGTTCAATATAGTCGATGCCCTGGACAAGTGCTCTGCTCTCACGACAGTGCAGATAGACCATGAAAATGCCAAGCGCTATGGAATTCAGTACACTGATTTCGACAACACGAGAAAATATCCAACAATACTTCACTGCTCGCCTTCTGGCGGAATTGAAAGGGTGATGTATGCTATTCTTGAGAAAGCCTGGTTGAAAGATGAAAAGCATGCTGTGCTGCCGCTGTGGCTTTCGCCTGTGCAGGTCAGGCTCTGCCCTGTGAACAAGGATTTCCTGAAGCTTGCTGAAGAAATCTCAGCAAAGCTGGAGAAAGAGCAAATCAGAGTTGACATAGATGACAGGGAAATGACAATACAGAAGAAAATCCTTGAATCCGAAACAGAGTGGAATCCCATGGCAGTTGTGATAGGCGAGAAAGAAAAGAAGAGCGGGAAACTTGCTGTCAGGCTCAGGGAGTCTGGCAAAGTGGAGAGCATGAAACTTGAGGAGGTTGTAAAAATTATAAGGAGCAAAACAAAAGGATTTCCCTTCAAGCCCCTGACATTGCCCAAGCTTCTCACAAAGAGACCTGTTTTTGTCGGGTAGTTTTATTCTTTAACTTCTTGTATATTAAATAGAAGCCAATGACTCCAGCAGTTACAATTATGGTAAGAACTTCGAAATATCCGTCCATGAAAGCCAATATCTGGTTTCCCCAGAGTATTATTATTACAGATTCAAGGAAGAATCTCGCGCCCCTGCTTACTATTGAGACGATTATCATCTTGGATAAATCAAATCTGAAAACCCCGCTAGCTATTGTGAATATCTTGTATGGAATTGGCGTAAATCCAGCTATTCCAACTGCCCATGAGCCGTATTTGGCGAAATAATCCTCGACTTTTTTTACAGTATGCTCTCTTGCGAATTTCAGCAGCACTGGACGGCCGCCCTTTATGCCTATGAAATAACCGAAGCATGCGCCAATAACAGAGCCTGCTGTGCATATGAAAGCATAAAACAATGCCAGGTCAGGGCTGGCAAGGCAAAGCGGTATCAAAAGCAGGTCAGGCGGTATTGGAAAGAAAGAACTCTCCATGAAAGCGACCGCAAAGAGCCCGTAAGCTCCTGTTGGGCCAAAAACATCCCTTGCCCATGTTATGACAGATGAAACTGAAAAAGACATATTATCACATTAACTGCCTGCCTTTAATTTCT
Organism: uncultured archaeon; assembly: GCA_964492465.1. Taxonomy (GTDB): domain Archaea; phylum Aenigmatarchaeota; class Aenigmatarchaeia; order GW2011-AR5; family JAHLMP01; genus CAZBKL01. The sequence continues at coordinate 13,343 of CAZBKL010000006.1, read as the reverse complement.
TTATCATATGAAATCCTTTTATGCAATATCCAAGTTTCCTGTAATATTCTCTCGCTCCAATGCCACTCGTAACAGCAATTTTCCTGAACCTGAGCTTCCTGCTAATTTGCTCAGCTTCCCTTAGCAGAAGCTTTCCATAACCCTTATGCTGCCATTTGCCTGCATCGCGCTCCCCGATCGGCACTTCTGAGCCATAAACATGAAGCTCGCGCACAAGCGCAGCACCTTTCAGGTCACCTATGAAAGGATTTTTCGGCAATCGCAATCTTATGTATCCGATAAGAATACCCCTTTTAGCATCCCCAAAGCTCAGGAATATCTCTTTTCCGCCTGATGCTTCATATTCTGTTCTTTTCAGTTTTATCCTCCCAAGCTTCATGTTCATCTGGTGACCGACTTCCCTGCAGCGTATGCATTGGCAGAGCTTGCCAGATGTTTTCATTTCAGCCTGAATAACCTGCCTTATGTTTGTCATGTCAGGACCTGCATCAATCTTTTCCCAGGAAATATCGCGCTGCATCCTCTGTATACGAACCCATTCAGGAACAACAGACTTCAAATGCATTATTGTCTGCTTTGCCTGCTTTTGCGAAAGCGGCTTGTATTTTCCAGATTTCCAGAGCTTGTGCAGAACTGTACCTGGAATAACGAGAGTCGGGTAGACTTTAAGCATGTCTGGCTTGAAATTGTCATTTTCAAATATTTCATCAAAGGCTTTCTTTTCAGCATCCATATTGATTTTTCCTAAAATTCCTGTCAAGCCAGGCATCATATGATAGCAGACTTTCAAGCCAGAATCTTTGAGCAACTGCGTGGCTCTGATTGTTTCTTTTATATTATGACCCCGATTTATTTTCTCCAAGATTTCATCATCAATGCTCTGCACACCGAGCTCAACTCGCGTTGTGCCAAGCTTAAGCATTTGCTTGATATGCTCTTCTTGACAATAATCTGGGCGGGTCTCTATGGTCAGCCCAACGCATCGATGTTCAGCAGACTCATTGAGCTTCTGGCTTGCTTCCATGCTTTTGCTTTTTCTGGCGTTCAGTGCATCAAAACATCGCCTAACAAATTTCTCCTGGAATGCTTTTGGAAGCGCTGGAAATGTGCCACCCATTATTATGAGCTCGCACTTGTCTGTCAAGTGGCCAGTAACTTCAAGCTGGCGAAGCCTGCTTTGAACCTGGCGATAAGGGTTGAAGTTCACGCGCTTTGCGCGCATTGTAGCTGGCTCAACTCCAGTATAGCTTTGTGGAGAGTTTTCGCCCCTGGTGCAGTAAATGCACTTGCCAGGACAGTCACCCATTGCCATTACTGCTATAACAGAAACTCCTGAACCGCTTCGCACAGGCTTGGTCTGCAAAAATCTCCTGAGAAGCTCTTTTTCTTTCTTGCTACAATTCTGCTTTTCAAGCCAGGCTATTATCTGGGCATTCTTGGGTATTTCAGACAGCTTATGCTTCTTGGCAAGGCGAGACTTTAAATTTTCCAGTCCATTTTTCTTCAGATCTTCTCTGATTATAATTTTCGCCAGTTCCTGGTAGAAATTTTCAAGCGTCATGGAATCATGTTGTGAGCGAAGTTTAATATCGCTTCATTTAGAAAAGGTTTAAAAAGGTAACTACTAAGAGGTAATCTTGTGATTTAATGGAAGTAATCGGGCAAAAAGTGTATAACAAATTCGCGCATCTTGCAAGGATAACAAGCGGCAGGCTTCCAGGCATAAACATAAACGATTTGGTGCAATATGAAGACGACTGGAGGACCGTGATAATAGACAAGGGGGGTGCAGAAATGGGACAAGCAATTCATATTGTAAATCCCTTATGCATCTATCATCCTCAAAATGGTTACCCAAAAGATGAAAAAAAATCCGAAGAACTCTTGAAAAAGGTAGGGTGCTATAATGTTTTTGCACGCTTAGAAAGCAATTTCTTGATTTTTCCCGGAAAGAGTTCACACTTGTTTGATGGAAAGGAATGGGTTGTGTTCAGGGATATCGAACCAATTTATATCGAAAAAGATGATGAGAAGGGTACCAAACCAATTCATAACACAAAAGATGATAATAATTTTCCCCTGCGCTATCTTAGCATTAAGCCCAGCATTAAACCAGTAGGAAGGGCGGACGTGAGATGCGTAGGCAAGTTAGTTGATGAACAATTCCCGCAAGTTTATCAGCATTGTCTGAATGTTGATAAAAGAATTTTTGAAATATCTGGTCTCACAAATGATCCCATATGCCTTTTGATTCAAGATAATCAAAAAACCACACTCGACGCTTATGTTATATGAATTTCTATCCGAACCCTCTTTTTAAAAATATTAAATCAGATTAGAAGATATAATACCAATTATGCGCCGGTAGTCCAGTGGTAAGATACCACCCTGCCACGGTGGTGACCCGGGTCCGAATGGCTTTCTTTTCTTTACAGAGAAAAGAAAGACCAATGGAAAGAAAAGAAACATCTCCATTATTGTCCAGGAAATCCCGGCCGGCGCATCAATATTTTTCTCAGGGTTTGCGAAGTTGGCAATCTTCTGAGGCAGGACAAAAATAAGGGCTTCCCAAACGAGTATATCGCTTAGAAACCTCGCTTCGCTCGGAGGCATATCGAAACCCTTCCGCTTTCCTTGCTTCTTACAACAAATTTAAACTTTAATAATCTCCCTGGCTAAATTAATTATCAAACAGCCATTGTGGTAAAAATGCTTTTCTTCAGCAAGAAGCCGGAAAAACCAGCCCTGACGCACGACGACACAGAAAAAATCAAGGATTTTCTGGAAGACTCCCATGAATATCCTGAAATCAACGTTGATAATTACCCAGAAAACGAGAAATCGGATGTCGCAGACTTCTTTGCCAGGCCTGAAAGGAAGCAGTCTGGCAGCATTGCCCTGAAGCCAAGGAAAGTCGAAATACTTGATGAGATGCCTGACGAGGATTATAAATTCCCTGATGAGGCGGAGATTATAGAAAAGTCAGTTGAGCCTGTTCCCATAACAGCACAGAGAGCAGTGAGAAGGGAGGTTTCTGCCCCGCTGTTCGTAAAGGTTGACAAGTATAATGACATACTGGACAAGCTTGACCAGACAAAGGCCCTGCTATCTGGCATAAAAGGAGTGTTTCCGCTCATAGCAGAGGCTGACGCAGTAAAGAAAGATGCTGTTGAAACCCTGCGTTTGACTTTGCAGAAGGTTGAGAAGAATATAGTAATACTTGACTCTGCCATGCTTCGGCCAGGCGAGTTCCAGCTTGACCAGAAGAGCCCTGCTGAAGCAAAGCATGTGGAGGATTCTTTGACCCAGCTACAGCTGCATCTGGGCTCCCTGAAAAGCGACCTGGAGAAGATGAAAGAATAGGCTGATTTCTAATCTAATATCCAAGCTTTTTATTGAAACCTGCCTAGAATTATAATATCTGAATAGTTTAGTGGTTGAATGGCTGATTATAATTCTGAATTGGAAAACGCGCTTAATAGCCCACCTGAAAGGAGGAGGGATTATTTCAAAAAAGAAATGAAAAGAGGAGTACTAACAGCTGAAAAAATATCACTCGCAACACAATCCGGGCTTACGTGGGAAGGTTTCTGTGAAAGGCAGACAAAACTAGCAGAAGCTGAAATCAGCAGGAAGCCCGGTCTTTTCGACAAAGCGAGGGACGTATGGAGCGGCAGCCAGCAAACTCAAATTAAAGAAAGGCAAATTGACAGGATTCTGGAAAAAAAAGCAAGGATGGAGAAAGCCCTGTCAAAAAGCACAGAGAATCTGGAAAGAAGACAATTAGATTTGCTAAATTCACCAGAGCCGCATGAACCGCCAGATACATATGGGAGCAGAGCTGTTGGTGAAATGGAAGATTATGTTAAATATAAAAAAGCCAGGGATGCCCTTTCAGAGCAGATGATGAAAAACGAGAAAACAAGAAGACAGATTGAAGAGCAAAACAGGCGAATCAAGGAAAAGGAGACGATGGCTGCTGAAGAAGCGTATAGGGAGGAGAACGAGAGGCTTAACAGGCAGCTTGCGGAGAAGAAAAAGCAGATAAAGGAAGCTGCTGTGAGCGCAAAGAATGCCGCAATAGGAGCAGCATCCAGAACTGCAAAGTCAACTAGAGATTATTTTGAGAAAGATTATCCCTCGGAAAAGGAGACTAAAAATGCCCTGCAGGAAAAAACCCGTTCCCTGAGGGATTCGGATAAATGGGAAGCAGAATACCGCAACACAATTTCCTATGCCGAAAATAAGATGATAAATGATTCGAATGAAATGGAGAAATTGCAGAGAAAAATTGATGACTTGAATTCAAAATTATCTGTTTCTGAGAGCGACTTGAGAAACATGGCTCTCCAGTCTGGTGCTCGTCCAGATGACTATGTTAAAAAATACAAGGAACCTCTGGAAAAGGAAAAGAGCGAAACAGAGGCCATGGCAAAAAAAATCAAAGAGAGCATAGATAGAGTTAAACAGAGCAAGAAAGGTGCAGAGAATACCCTGGCACAAATAGAAAAGGAAAGACGGGAATTAGATAACGAAATAGCTGCACAGAATCTTCTTGTAAGGGAGCAAAAAGATGAGCTTTCCAGGGCATATGAAGCAGGGAAAAGAGCTGCTGGAAGCGCAAGAGAATACGCTCTGAAAGGTTCTGTCATGACCAAAAGGGGCGCAGCCAGAGCTGCTGCTTATGCTGGAAGAGCTGCTAGGAGGGTGATTGATGACAAAAAGGGTTATGAAGACCATCCTGACCTGTCATATGACAATACAAGGTGGCTTGCAGAAGAGGGAAAAGATGATTCGACCAAATTAGAAGAAGCTGAAAAAAACGTTTCTGAAACATACGGCACAGATCCTGACAACCCAGCAATAAAGAAGGCTTACCAGTGGGGCGCTTATCAAATACATAAGATAGAACCCGAAGAGCACAGGCTGCCCAGGGCTTTTGCCTGGGCCAAAAAGAAGCTTGACGCTGAAGCCAGAAAACATGCCAAAAAAGATGAGAAACGAACCAAGGAATATATGGAGAAAAGGAGGAAGGAACTTGGCTTTAACAGGCTGATGGATGAGCTGAAAAGACTGGGCGAAGAAAAAAGAGTTCTGGAAACTACGAAACAACGAATAGAAAACGAAATAGACAGCGGAAGCAAAAACTTAAACCTCGGTCCACGGCTAAGAGGAATTACTGATGAGATAAATGAAAAAGAAAGGGCGATACGAGAAACCGCTGCAAAATTTGATGCGATTAATGCCCAACTAGCAAGCGAAATGCAAAACAAGGATTTCGATGCGCTCTATAACAGCATACTTGGTGAGGTGCCTGCTATAATAGCAGAAGCAATCAAGCGCTACCATATATTTTCACCAGTCAGCAGGGCTGATTTGAGATCGGCACTAGAAGACTTTGCAAAAGCAGAAGCTTCTGAAATAATTAACAATGAGAAAACAATATATTCCGGAGCCATAAACAAGGTATCTAGGGGAGTGAATGCTTTCTATGACTGGTGGGCCACGACCTTGATAGGCAACATAATTTTCAGCCCTGTGACAGCAGGACTGCTCATAACAGGCGCACTGGCATTCATAGCAAACATGAACATGGGGTTTGACATGCTTTATGACACAACTTTCATCATAATGTTTTTAGCAACAATTGCTTTGGCAATTTTTGTTTCAAAGGGAAACAAATGGTGAAATAAATGGCAGGAGAAATATTGCTTATAGCAATCGGTCTATGGCTGATAGCGTCAGTGATTTATATAGTTGGCGTGCTTCTTGATAAAAGGCAATTGCAAAATATAGGAACAGGCGGCATAGCCGGAGTCATAATAGGTTTGATAACGCTCATAATGATATCCATATTCGAGCTTACCTGGCTCGGAGCTGTTGTATTTGTTATATCATGGGTGATACTAATCCCGCTCTACAGAAGCAGCGGGATGGAAATTCTGTATATGATATCTATTTTTGCCATAGTGCTGGGCTACCTTTTCGCGGGCCCGTATTCAGGCTATCTTAAATCATACACAGCGCCGCTTGGCGCGCCAATAGGCATGGCAATTGACCAGATGTGGCTCATGAGCACAGACCTCTGGCTAATGGCAACTGATCCCCAGGCTTATGTCGCAAGGCAGATGATGAGCAATGTGAGGACAGAAAAAGCCACAGTTGATTTCCCGAAAGGATTGGAATTCAAAAAAATCACTGTTTTGCCAGATGCAATACCATCTGGGCAGGAATTTTATTTGCAGGTGTATGCGCAGAACGAGGGCGAGATGCCAGCTGTGAATGCCATGCTGTCAGCATCATGCGCCAGCAAATACTGCTGCATTGGTGATGCGTGTGATACAAGCGAACAAACAACATATTATTATCCAAGCAAGACAAGTCCTCCGATGAGGGTCAACCAGCACGAAGTTATTTTACAGAGGCTAGGCCCATTCACAACAAAAACTTACAAGAAGAACGACATAGGAAAGACAGCTGATGTCAATGTCACTCTGCATTATGCCCATTCCACAAGCTCAAGCCTGATGCTTACTGTAATGGACGATGTTGAGATTAGCAGGATTATGACAGACCCTGTTCAGGGAGACGAGCTTTTCAAGACCATACCTGCTGTTGGCAAGAACTCACCTGGCATGATTGCCATAACAGTCGGCTACCAGCCGCTTTTCAGCGGCAGCAATGCCACGCTCATAGTTTCTGTTGTGAACAAGCGGCCGAAAGGCAATGTGGTGCTTGCTAAAGACGCCGCAATGGAGATAAAATTACCAGCCAAGCTCGGCTCTAAATTAAGCTGCAAAGCTGGCGGCGGAGTCAGCTGTTCTGGCAACGGCCAAACAGAAACATGCACAATAAACACAGACATGCCGCCAATAACTCCTGTTGAAAAATACAGGGCTTTTGTATGCACGTTCATAGCAGCAGACAACATAGACACAAAAGTCACTGATGCCATAACAGCGAAGCTAAGCGGCTACACATTTGAACAGACAGAAAAAGTCGGTCCGAGGATGACCATATCATTTGACTCTTCTTATGCAAACACAATAGGCGGAGGTGGCGGCTATGAATCAGAGCCTGCTACAGGAACAACAGCTGGCGCTGGAACTGGCACAACAGCCGGAGGTGGCCAGGCAACATCCGCAGAATGCAGCCAGCAGTGCAAAGAATATAAAAATTTAGATGGGACTAATGCGGGATATGTTAGCGGTTCAGGAACAAATGACGCCGGCTACTGCAGCGAGGGTTATTATCCAAGCTGTTCAGGAACCACTTGCCGGCACAGCTGCACAATTATAGCAAACCAGCAAGGCTATACGAGCAAGTGTTATTGCTACAAGGAAGATTCTTGCCCAACAAGATGCGAAATAAACTGCATCCAAGACAGGTGCACAGACATAGGCAAGACTCCTGCTGCAACACCGGAGAACTGCTGCGGCATGAACGGCGAAATGGTATTGTATAATGTGCAAACTGTTCCTGCAGGTTCGGGCGCAAGCCAGTATTGCAGGATTCAGACGTCAAAAGGATGCGGGATAGATGGCAGAAACTGCGACTCAGCGCAATGCTCAGCAGGCGATGTTTGCAATGGCGCAACGAACATGTGCAAAAACACCGAGAACTGTGAGTATGACCCAAAGAACATACTGAGCACATCCTGCCAGCCAGGGTTTATGACAGGCGGATGCTGCGTCGAGAGAGCAGTACAGGACGGCCTGTATGGCTATGTAACCACGGCATATGATCTCAGTGCCCAGGCATCAAAGTCCGGGACTGAAAGAAGATGCTTTGTGCAGGGCGTAGATTTCTACGACGGAAAGGGGTGCAAAGGAAGCGATACCGATTGTGGGTACACGCAATGCGACATCGGAAAAAGCTGCGACATGCTTTCAGGACAGCCGCAGTGCCGATAGCTGATTATTTAGCCTCGAAATCAATGACAATGTGCCAGACATTTGGGGCAAAGCTTTTCACTTTCTTCTTTTTCAGGATTTTGATTTTATATCCAGCTTTCCTTGCAGCTGTTTCCAGAATCTTCTGCGGTTTTTTCCACAACTCGCTTGCCAGAAAAGTATCATGATAATGGATTATGCATCCTGGCTTGGCGAAGCGAAAAGCATGTGGAAGGAATTTGTAGGTTCTGGGCAGGTATCCCATGATGATGCGGTCTGCAATTCCTACGTAAGCTCTCTGCTTTGAAATAGAACGGCAGTCGCCTTTTATTGGGATTATATTATTAATGTGATTCAATTCTATATTTTTCTTCAGATATCTGAAAGAAACCGGATTCTTTTCTATGGATATGACTCGCCCTGCTTTGGAGAATCTTGCCAAGCCAAGCGAGAAATACCCGATTCCTGCGAACATGTCGATTATGGATTCGCCTGGCTTTATCTGGCATATAAGGCGCTGGCGCTCGAAAAGATTGCCTTTTGAGAACATTGCCTTTGAAACATCAATTGCATAAAAAATGCCATGCTCCTTGTGAATTGTCCTGAAGCTCCTGTCACCTGACAGGAACCTGATTTTTGGCTTCCTAAGCTCGCCGACAATTCCAGAAACTTCGCAAACTGTCCTGACATTTGGCAGGATTTTCATCAGGGCTTCTGAAATTTTAAGCTTCTCCTTTGCGGAAACCCTTGCATTTCTTGGAAATTTCAATAGGGATATGCCTCCAATAACCTGGAAAGAACCAGGTATCCTTGATTTCGGAATTCCTGATGTTTCAGCTATTTTTTCCTTCAAAGCCATTATTTTAATGCTTTCTCAAAGAATTTTAGTTTATTCGAAGTGGCGGAAAGGGACCGGAAGTATGATAGGGCTTATGCTCAACAAAAAAGACGGGAAGCCCTGCTGCTTGTCACGACCCTGAAAACATACTGTTTGTGTTGATTATGTCCAAACTAAAGGAAATGGATAAGAAGAGGCTGGAGAAAACAGGCTTCAGGTTTGTAGGAAGCCATTCTGCTGTGAAGACGTGCGAATGGACAAGAAAAGCTGTTTCAGGAAAGGGCTTTTGCTACAAGCAGAAGTTTTATGGAGTGCCGTCTCATAGGTGCCTGCAGATGACTCCTGCTTTTCAGTTCTGCACTCATCGCTGCCTTTTCTGCTGGCGCGACATATCTGTAACATATCCAAAATGGTCCGGTAAGGCAGATGAGCCCAAGTTCATTTTGGACAATGCGATAGCAGAAAGAGAAGAACTGCTCCAGGGATTCAAGGGCAATCCTGATGTTGATAGGAAAAAATTTGATGAAGCTGTTTCTGTCAAGCAGGTGGCAATTTCGCTGGCAGGCGAGCCAACGTTTTACCCAAAGCTGCCAGAGCTTGTTGATGAAATCAATTCAAGAGGAATGACATCTTTTCTGGTCAGCAACGGCACGCAGCCTCATATGCTTAGGAAGCTGCTAAAGCATGAGCCTACGCAGCTTTACATCACGCTTCCTGCGCCTGATGAAAAAACTTACCTTAAAACCTGCCAGCCGCTTGTCAGGGACGGCTGGAAAAAGCTTATGGAATCCCTGGCTTTGCTGAAAAAATTCAAGTGCAATACAGTAATCAGGCTCACGCTCGTGAAAGGACTGAATTTCATCAAACCAGAAGGCTATGCAAGAATCATAAGGAAATTCAAACCCAAATTTGTTGAAGTCAAAAGCTTTATGGCAGTTGGCTATTCCAGGCAGCGCTTGCCTTATTCTTCCATGCCCATGCACCATGAGATAAGGAAATTTGCCAAGGTCATTGCCAAGCAATCAGGATATCGCATAGCTGGCGAGAAATCTGACAGCAGGGTCGTTCTTCTGGAAAAAAATCGATGAAAAAGCCTGAAATTTCCAAAAATATTTTCAAAAAATAAAGAAAAAAATTTTATATAGGAGCATGCACATATAATTAGCAAGTGATAATAATGGCAAAGAAAAAAAAGAAGAAAAGGTAAATTAAATAAGTCATAATTCTTTCCGGGTCATGGGATTCGGAATTTTTTTATTTTTGAGCATTATACTGGTTGGAATCTAATTTTAGTCTCTTCTGCTTATTTCCAGTATTTGTGCGTTTTTGCGAAGTTCTTCTCAGCTTCAAAGATTTCCCTAAGAAGCTGCTCTTCTGTCGGAGAAAGCTTTGACAATATCCTGGAAGCTGTTTCTGCACCAACTCCGCGCGCAGACAGTATCAGCACAGCTTTTCTGCCATAAACTATTGTAAGGTCTGCTGTCCGGCGGATGCGCTCAAACTCTTTCTCATCAGCCTTGCTCACAGGCTTTCCTGAAAGCTTCTTCTTTGCAATTTTAAGCGCAACTTCTGCTGACTTGTTCAGCACAGCCATCAAACGGGAGCCGCATAACTGGCATTCGGGATACTCCTCCACATCAGAAACGCGCTTGGTTATGCTGAATTTTCCACAGTTCATGCAAGCTAGCATTACTTGCGTGTTCAGCAGGCGCCTCTTGAACAGCTTGAATATCTCGCCAGTAGGCTCTTTTGGAGCGACAAGCTCTCCAAACTGGTAAATCAGGCTTTGTTTTCCAATAGGACTTGTATTGCTGAAAATTCTTACGTTGACTTCTTTCTTCTTTATGCTTTCCAGCAGATTCAGCGCGCCAGATATGTTTGTCTTCTCAAGCAATATTTCGCGCATGGTCTCGTCAAAGACAGGGCTTCTCCTATAGAATGTTATGAGCTTGCTCACATTGATTTTGTCAAAGAAGGCGCCGCGCTCAACTATTCCAAACCTTTTTGCAGCCTGAACAAAGCGCCACCTGAAGAGCGAAGAGCTTTCCAGCGAGTCTGATATTATTCGCTCAGCCTGGTCAGGGTTCTTAAGAATCTCTTCTATTTCTTTCTGGCTTCCGATTGTCTTTATTATTATCGAATAGGGGCTTGTTTTCATCTGTACAGAAACGCCGTGCCTGATATTCAGAGAAGAGCTAATGTATCTCCCCAGGGCATCGTTGATTAGCGAGCCTGCGCAGCAATGTATTATTATGAAATCCTGATATGTCTCTATACATATGCTTTTTTCATCAGGTATGAAGAAGTCCCTCTGGCTCTCCATAATGCGCTTCATCTCCTTAAGCGAGTTGTCATCTATTCCGTATTCTTTTTTCAGAACCGCTTTCTCATAATTGCCCTTTGCAATAATTTTCCTCAACTGCCCGACACCAGCTGCTATTTCCTGGGGAACAGGGATTAGCTCGCCTTCCCATGATGGTATGGCAGATTCTATCTGGTCAAAAGGCTCCACAAGCACGCGATTTTTTTCTGTTTCTACAACTTTCCAGCCCCTTCCCTTGCATATGAAGCTGTTGCCCGAAAGGCAATGCTCTGCCACAAATGTCTCGTCAAGCGAGCCAATTGGCTCATTTGTGGTCATGTCAACCACAAGATATTGCTTGGTATCAGGAATTGTTGAAAGGTTCTCAAAATAATATTGCCAGCCTCTCCTGCTGCGGCGGACCTCGCCTGTTTTCTGGTCAACGAAAATCAGCCTTATGCTTGCCAAGAAATCCAGCACGCTGTCAAATTCTTTCTTTGCAAGGCTTCTGAAGCAGTATGATTTCTTGACTGTGCTGAAAATCTCTTTTGCTTGTATGCCGTATTCATCCAGAGTCATGCCAACTATCTGGTGCGCCAGAACATCAAGCGCGTTCTCATGGAGCTTTGTCGGTTCCAGTTTTCTTTGGTTGAAGCCTTTGTTTATTACAGCAGACTCAAAAACATCATCCTTGTCTGTTAAGAGAATCCCAAGAGACTTTTCGCCTGCCCTGTGACCAGACCTGCCGATTCGCTGTATCATCTTTGTCACCTGCCTTGGTGAAAGGTATTGCATAACAAGGTCCACGCTTCCTATGTCTATGCCAAGCTCCAGGGAGCTGGTTGCTACAAGTGCTTTAAGACTCTGGTTTTTGAATAATCCCTCATTTTTGACACGAACCTCTTTTGAGAGAGAGCCATGATGAACATCCTGGCTTATTTCCTTGTCAAGAACCCTTAACCGCGATGACAGGACTTCTGCTGTCTGCCTGGTGTTTGTGAATATAAGAGTTGATTTATGGCTTCTGACATTTTCCATTATTTCCCTGAGCCTTGCGATGCACGAGCTGTCCACGAAAAGCTTCTCCTCAAGTTTGCTGTCTGAAGGCTTTGGCTCAGGAAGCTGTATGCTGACTTCCATTTCCTTTACAACATCGCTTTTTATTATCTTTGCTCCGCCTATGAAATCCGCAACGCGCTCTTCGCTGCCGACTGTAGCTGAGATGCCTATTGTCTGAAAATTGCTCATTCTCCTAAGACGCTCGAGAGCAATGGAAAGCTGGGTTCCCCGCTCGCTTGAAACCAACTCATGTATTTCATCTATAATGACGCATTTGACATTTGAAAGGTGCTTCCTCATGATTTTTCCTGGAAGAATAGCCTGGAGGCTCTCAGGAGTTATTATCATTATGTCAGGCGGGCTTTCCCTGTGCTCAGCGCGCTCTTTCTGTAGAGTATCGCCATGGCGAACAGAAATTTCTAAATCAAGCTTGTCTGCCCACCAGAACAAGCGGTCGAGCATATCCCTGTTAAGGCTTCTGAGCGGCGTTATGTAAAGCACAGACATCTTAGGAAGATTCCTGTCATGCAGTGCATTCAAGACAGGAAACATGACTGATTCTGTCTTGCCAAATCCTGTGCCAGCTATCACAAGAACATTGCTGCCTTTCATTATTTCAGGTATTACCAGCTCCTGTATGTTTGTCGGCTCGCCAAACCTGCTCTTTGCGAGCTTCTGCAGTTTTGGATTCAAAAGATCAAATGAGCTCATTTTTTCACCAGTTAATTCTTATTGGTTCTTTCCATATTTTTAATCTTTCCCAAGCATGTGCCATCAAGAAGGAAGATTTCAGCATTTCTGGCATCGAGTTGCCTTGCCAAAGGGCCTAAAAGCTCCTTGCTGCTTGTGTTGTCATTCACGACCATGCCGCCAACAAGCCTGCTGAAAGCAGGCATTATCACCAGCTCCCTATGGTCGCTCAGAAATCCTCTAATCCAGACCTGGCGGAAGAATTTGGCTCCGATTTTATCTTTCATCATTACAAACGGATGGTTATGCCCAATTACAAATCTCTCTGCTTTTTCCAATTTTTTGCCTGGTTTTGCGTGTCCGTGAAGCAAAGCTGTCTTGCCAATAAATATGCCTGAGCTTTCTGCTATTTCAATGCCAGGCGGCAAAAGCTGCTTGAGAGAGCCATCGTGGTTGCCGGGCACAATAGTTACTTTGGCAATTCTCGAGACTTCTTCCAGGAATTTTGGCACAGAGCGAAACTCTTCTCTCCTGAGATAAGGTATGTTATGCTTAACATCAC
>CAZBKL010000005.1:0-18402 GCA_964492465.1 uncultured archaeon | reverse complement strand
CTTGCCACGAGGTTCCAAGCAAAAAGGGATTTGGTTGCCAAGCATGATGCAACAGGCTCTTCGCTTGACCCTTCTTCTGACAACGGAAAGACTTCAAAGCTCGGCTTTGACTGCACCATAAAAGGCAAGAAAGAAGATTTTGAGAAGGTTTTCTGACTATTTCAAATCACGGAATCAGGATATAACAAGAAACTTTAAATATGCTAAATAAAATATCAACAAGGCGTTTGGATGTTTTTGACAAAATCAGAAGAAAGCCTGCTGAAAGGCGAATCAGGCAATGCTGCCAGAAAAAGCATGGAGATACTCGTGGCTCTGGGCAAAATTTTCGGCGCTGATAAACTCATTGATATCAAATCAATTCAGGTTGCTGGGGTTTCCTATCTCAATCTTGGAGATGCAGGCTTGGAATACCTGGAAAGCCTGGCTGAAGACGGAAAAGCAGAGAAAGGCATTAATGCCACGCTCAATCCAGCTGGAATGGATTTGAAAGAGTGGCTTGAAATGGGCATAGGATATGACTTCGCAGGAAAGCAGATGAGGATAATAAATGCCTACAAGAAAATGGGCATAAGGATCACATGCACTTGCACGCCTTATCTGGTTGGAAATTTGCCGAAAAAAGGCGAGCACATCGCATGGAGCGAGTCTTCTGCTGTTTGCTATGCTAATTCTGTAATTGGAGCAAGGACCAACCGAGAAGGAGGACCTTCTTCACTGGCTTCTGCATTAACAGGCAAGACAGCGAACTATGGATTTCATCTGGACGAAAACCGCATAGCCCAGGTTATTGTTGATGTAAAATGCAATTTGAAAAGCATTTCTGATTTCAGCGCCCTTGGTCATGCAATCAGCGAGAAAGCAAAGAACAAGGTGCTTTACATAAGAGGCATAAAAAAAGCCAGCCAGGACGAGCTGAAATCTTTTTGCGCTTCCACAGCCACTTATGGAGGAACAGCGCTTTTTCATATAGAAAAGCTGACACCAGAATGGAAAAGCGCAGGCAACCCAAAAGAAAAAACTGAAATCAGCAAAAATGACCTGAAAAAATCCTACGAATTCCTAAATGATGATTGTGAGCCTGATTTCATAGCATTGGGCTGCCCGCACTGCTCTTTGGAAGAAATTATGCAGATAGCAAAGCTGCTCAAGGGCAAGAAAACCAAGAAAGAGACATGGATTTGCGTTTCCCGAGCTGTTTTGGAATTTGCCCAGGCAAAGGGTATGACAAAGGAAATAGAAAAGTCAGGCGCAAAGCTTTTTGCTGACACGTGCATGGCTGTTGCGCCTCTGAAAGGCAGGTTCAGATGTTTAGCCACCAATTCAGCAAAAGCCTGCTTCTACGGAAGAGGGAGCAACAATTTCAGGACAAGGCTTTGCTCGCTGGAAGATTGCATAAAGTACGCCACGGGCGAAAAGTGATTTTATGGAAATAAAATGCAGGGTGATATCAAAAGGATTTGCCAAAGGCAGAGCCATTGTTTCAGGCGAATCTATATCATTTTATGGTGGAATTGACCCTGAAACAGGAATTGTCATAGAAAAAAGGCATTGCCTGGAAGGAAAGAGCATTGCCGAAAAGATTTTAATTTTTCCAACAGGAAAGGGCTCAACTGTCGGATCATATATTCTTTACAGGCTCAAAAAAAACAGCAAAGCGCCGCTGGCTATCATAAACAGCGAAGCTGAGCCCATTGTTGCTGTTGGCGCAATAATATCAGAGATACCCATGGTCGATAAAGCTGGCCATGAAATTAGTGGCATAAAAGACGGAGATGAAATAACTGTTGATGCAAACAAGGGTGCTATCATAATATGAGGATAATAGTTGCCATAACAGGGGCAAGCGGCGTGCAGCTGGGAGCTAGGCTACTTGAGGAGCTTAAGAAAAAAGGTGCTGAAACTCATGCTATAATTTCCGACGGCGCAAAAGAGGTCATAAAACACGAATGCCCTGGCTGCCTTGAAGAAATAAAAAAATTCTCTGACAAAATCTACGATGAAAAGGATTTCTCAGCTCCTGTTGCTTCAGGCTCTTTCAAAACCGACGGCATGGTTGTTATTCCATGCAGCATGAAGACCCTTTCTGCTATAGCAAATGGCTATGCAGAAAATCTCGTTGTTCGTGCAGCTGATGTTTGCATAAAACAGAAAAGAAACATTGTTCTGGTGCCGAGAGAAACCCCAATCAGCGCAATTCATATCGAAAACATGCTCAAACTCTCAAGGCTCGGAATTTGGATAATACCGCCCGTGCTCACGTTTTATCACAAGCCTAAAAACATAGAAGACATAATAGATTTCATAGTCGGAAAAGTGCTCGAAGCCCTTGGCATTGAGCATGATTTGTACAAAAAATGGGGAGAAAAATGAAAGACCTCATAATGGTAAAACTCGGCGGCTCGCTTATAACAGACAAATCAAAGCCATACACTGTTCGCCACGATGTGCTCAACAGGCTGGCCAGAGAGATTAGGGAATCCGATAATAAAAATTTGATTGTTGCACATGGACAAGGTTCTTTTGGGCACCAGCCTGCACACGAATATCAAATTCAGAAAGGGATAATAAATGAAAAAAGCTATAGGGGTCTTTCCATAGTTCAGGACGTAGCAGCAAAGCTTAACAGGATAGTTGTAGAAGCTTTTATCAAAATCGGGCTTAATGCAATAACTGTCCAACCATCATGCTCTGCTGTATGCAAAAACGGGAGAATAATTGAATGGGATCTGGCGCCCATAGAGCAGATGCTTAAACATAGCCAGCTTCCTGTTCCTTATGGTGACATAGGATTTGATTTGGCAAAGGGATGCTGCATAATTTCTGCAGACGAAATCATGAACTACTTTGCAAGAAACATGAGAGCAAAGAGAGTTATAATGGTCGGCAAAGTCGATGGCGTCATGACAGCAGATCCAAATAAAGACAGGAATGCGAAACTAATACCCAAAATTACGATTAAAAATTATTCTAAAATAAAATCATCCCTGACAGGTTCTGATGGTGTTGATGTTACTGGTGGAATGTTAAGCAAAGTTGAAAGCATACTCGAGCTCGCAAAATTTGGCATAGAATCAGATATAATAAACGGCGACAAGCCCGGATACCTGAAAAGAGCATTGATGGGCGAGAAAGGGCTAGGTACGATGATAAAAAGATGATATTATGTCCCAAACACAAAACCGAAAAGCAGACCATATAAAAGTATGCACGGAGAAGCACGTTGAATCAGGCAAAACAGGATTCGGAGACATATTCCTGAATGAGATGGAGCTTGTTCACTCAGCTTTGCCAGAAGCGGATTTCAAGGCTGTACGCACAGACTGCAAATTGCTTGGAAAGAAGCTTGAATATCCCATAATGATTGCTGCTATGACAGGAGGCACGCCAGAAGCGCAGGAAATAAACTATAGGCTGGCTAAAGCTGCGCAAAGATTTGGCATAGGCATGGGCGTTGGCTCGCAAAGGGCTGCAATTGAAAATCCTAAGCTTGAAAGCACTTATCAGGTTCGGGGTGTGGCTCCTGATATATTCTTAGCTGGCAATCTTGGAATTGTCCAGTTTGTGAAAGGTTATGGAATTCCTGAAGCTAAGCGCGCTGTTGAGATGATAAAAGCAGACGCATTGTGCCTGCACCTGAACGCGCTTCAGGAGGTTGTACAGCCAGAAGGTGATACTGACTGGAAAGGCTGTTTGGAGAATTTCCAAGCAATATCTAAAAGCTTGGGGACTCCTGTTATTGCCAAAGAAACCGGAGCTGGAATCAGCAGGGAAGTTGCTGTTCAGCTGGAGAAAGCTGGAGTTTCTGCCATAGACATTGGCGGACTTGGCGGAACATCATGGTCGCTTGTTGAAAAGTTCAGAAACAAAGACGAGATGGACAAAGATATTGCAGGCAATTTTGGAAACTGGGGAATACCAACAGCTGTCAGCTTAATAGAAACAAATGAAGCTGTTAAAATTCCGATAATAGCTACAGGCGGAATAAGAAACGGCATAGAGATTGCCAAAGCTTTGTCTTTAGGCGCCCAGGCAGTTGGCGTGGCTTTGCCTTTGCTTAAGCCGGCCTTGAAAAGCGAATCTGAAATTGAAAAAAAGATCTACCAACTGACAAAAGAACTTAGAATAGCAATGTTCCTTGCAGGAGCAAAAAATCTGGATGAACTGAGGAGAAAACCGATTGTGATAACTGGCAAGACAAAAGATTGGCTGGAAGCAAGAGGCATTGATGTCAAGAAGTTTGCGAACAGACACTAGAAATTTATCTCCCTGCCCTTCTTAATGTCTTTGCTATGTAGCCGGCTATCTTGTTCTGCATTTTCTTTGTCTTATTGAGGGTTATATCTTTCAGTACATCTTTGTTGTGTCTGAAGTCGCCGCTGAAGCTCTCATTCTCCTTTATCAGCTTTCTTGCAAGCTTCTTTATGTCATCGGTTTTTATACGTCCCATAGCAACCTTTCCTATTAAATGAATTTATTATTAATGAATCGGAATTTTTATAAGCTTGACAACATTCTAATGTTATGAAAGCGCATTTGGCAAAAACAGCAATAGGATACTTTGCTTTTGATGATGGCAAAAAGCTCATCTTTTACAGTCTGTTTGATGCAGACCCGGAAAAGGCTCTGGAAAGGCTTGGCAAGCAAATAGATGACAGCTTCCTTATGCAGCTTAAGGATTATTCTGTCCAAGAGGATGAATTTGCAGCCATGCTTGTACGGAAGAACTTGAGGAATTATGCATTAACTCTTGGCTTTTGCCAGAGCGATGAGGAATTCAACAGGTTCATGGCAGGCATTGGAATGGCATTGAGCAGGGGAAAGCTTGGGAATATAATTACAAAGGACCTCGTTCTTGTGCAGGCGTCAAACTCGCTTGAGAGCCTGAACAAATTTATCAATATTATGACAGAACATTTCAAGGAATGGTTCTGGCTAAACTATCCTGAGTACAAAGGCGAAAATGAGAAGATCATATCTGAGGTCGCGAAATATGGCTTGCGCGAAAGCTTCCCTGATTTCAAGGGCAGTTACGGAATAAAACTTGGCAAGGCTGATGAAGATGTCCTTAAAGAATTCGCCATTCAGCTTGGCTCGCTCATGAAGCTGAAGAAGGAGAAAGAAAGCTATGTTAGAAGCATGGCTAGAGAAGTTTCGCCTAATTTATCTTTCCTGATAGATGAGCTGCTGGCAGCGCGCATGATATCATCAGCAGGCTCAATGGAAAAGCTGTCAAGAATGACAGCCGGAACCATTCAGCTGCTTGGCGCTGAAAGGGCGATGTTTCGCCATATGAAAAATCACCAGGCAAAGCCTCCGAAGTATGGAATGCTCTTTGAGTCTTCATATGTCAAAAACGCGCCAAATGACAAAAAAGGAAAAGCAGCCAGGATTGTTGCTTCGCACCTTTACAAGGCAGCAAAAATTGATTATTATTCGAAGCGCGATGAAAAGGAGAAGCTAAAAAGTGAAATGGAAAAGGAGCTTGGTGCATTGAGATGAAAAATGATAGCAGGATGAGGCAAATATTTGATGGTGTTTATAGCATTGGCAGGAATATTTACACAGAAAATCTCGCTCCTGGAAAGAAAGTTTACGGCGAGCGGCTGCTCAGGTCAGACAAAGAATATAGGGAATGGGAGCCGACAAGGAGCAAGCTAGCTGCTGCTATTATTAATGGGCTCAAAAATATGCCGATTCACCCGGGTTCTAAAGTTATATATCTGGGCGCAAGCACAGGAACAACAGTAAGCCACGTTTCTGACATATTGCAGGAGAAAGGAGCTGTCTATGCAGTTGAATTTTCAGAAAGAGTCTTCAGGGAATTCCTGAAAGTAGCTTCTGCAAGAATCAATGTTATTCCAATACTAACAGATGCAAGAAAACCAGCGAACTACGACTGGATAGAGCAGTGTGATATATTGTTCTGCGACTTGGCACAGCCAGACGAGACAGAAATTGCAGTCAGGGCCGCAAATGAGTTTCTGGCAGAAGGCGGCTTCTTGATGCTCTCGGTAAAATCACAGAGCATAGATGTCTCAAAGCAGCCCCAGCAGGTTTACAAGGAAGAGGCCGAGAAGCTCATAAAAAGCGGCTTTGAAATTCTAGAAACAGTGAATCTTGAGCCGCACGAGCAGAAACATGCTTTTATAGTTGCGAGGAAAAGATAAGAATCAGCTGACCAGAAGCTTTATTTTGTCCACAAATTCTTTCCAATCCTCCGTACGCAAGCTGACACCGCCTGCTGCTTCATGGCCGCCAGCGCTGGCATGCCTCAAATCCCGCACAGCCTCTTTGAGAAGCTTCCCGACATTTAGGTTCTTGCCCTGGTTTCTGGCGCTTATCTTGATTTTGTTTCCGATTTCCTCCCATACAATTATCAGCTTTTTAGGAAACTCCTTGCTGATATTTGTCGAAACAGGAGAATGAATATTGAACCTTGACTTTATTTCATAAAAAACAACCTTGTCAGAAGAGCTGGCAATGCTTTTTGCGTCTATTATCACATGCTCTATTTCTTCCTGCACTTTCCTGTAAGACTCGGTCAGCTTTTCATTTTTCATGAAATCCTCCTGGCTTTCACAGGAATTCAGCGTCCTTGTTATTTCCTCGCAGCTTATTTTATCTGCCTTGGCAGCAGATATCATATCCGCTATCTGACCAAATACCGATTTGTGAAGCGCGTCCTGACTTTTTGATTTTATTAATTCCGGATACATTTTTTGCGCCTCATCTATCATATCAAGGGAATCTTCTGTATTATAATCGCCCACAATCCCGACCATTGCTATCCAAAGGTAAGGCTTCATATCCATGAGGTCCGAACATATTTTATATGCCAAATAAGACACTGACTGGTATTTGCGGCTCTTGAACATGGGATTGCAGTGAATGGTCCTCAGGGAATTCATGTTGTTCTGCAGCTGGTGATGATCTATGATAAGGATTTCACAGTCATTCTCAAGCTTCTTTATCATGGCAGGATTCTGGTCCACACCAAGGTCAAGAAATATTATTTTTGTCGGCATAGATAGCCTGATTTTTGGTATCAGGTTTTTTGCAGGCGGCATGGGCTGGCTTATTATAAAATCCGCAGGTTTTCCTATGGATTTTTTAAGGAAATTGTTCATAAGCGCACAGCTGCAACAGCCATCTGCGTCATTATGAAATACTATTATCACATTGTCTTTATTTTCAATACTCTTAAGAAAATCAGCAGCCTTTTCCATTTGAACACCCTTAAATAAAATTAAATAATAAAAGGCTACTGCTTGAAAACTTAAAAGCATATGCAAATAAGCTTCATCGCCCCGCTGACTTTCTAATATTTTTAATCGCTTTTCTAGATTTCGCAAAATAACCAATAACTAAACCTGCTGATAATGAAAGCGCGACAGCGATTAAGATTTTTGCATTGCTTTCACATACTTCAGGGCTTTTCACAAGTTTTATTTTCATTTCATAGTCACCGAAGCTGCTACCTTCAAAAACCTCCATAATGTTTTTAGAAGCCTTGGCAAAGTGCTTGGCATATGTTAGATAGAGAACAGCCATTTCTGGAGATTTCCCCTCCAGAGTTTTTCCATATTCATAATAATTCATGGCCATTATCGGGATAATGCCTGATTTTTGGGCAGCTTCTATGTCACGCAGCGCTGATGTTTCAAGAGAGATTAGAAAGCTTTTTTCACTTGATTCGTACCTGATATTAGGGGACAACATCAAAGCCTCCAGTTCGGCTTGGAGAGATATTGTATTGAAAAGTGAAGCTGGGTAATTTTCTTCTTCAAAGTTCTTCATCGCATTTTCCATCAAGATTTCGGATTCGTTTGTCGGAATTCCGAGAAGCTTTGCGTATGTTATGAATGACATAGCTTCTCCCAGCCTTAGCTGGGCAAGCCCTTTCAGCTTAGAAAAGCTGAAATTGAAACCCTGCCCCGAGAAAGCATTGGTAAGGTTCAGCCAGCGGCTTACTGTTGCTTCCCGCTCTTCTGCATAGCTAAGCGAATAAGCAGAATCAATGTTTTGCTCGTTGTAAAAGCTTTTCCAGGAAGCTTTCATATATTCTCTTGCTTCATCCAGGCGCTCTGATGAAAGCAGAATTATTTCTATGTCATTGACATTGTCTGTCTGGCTTTTCTTTTCTTCTATGCTAATGTTAAGCGGCTCAAGGCGCGAATCAGCCATTTTCAGCCTGGTTTCCAGAAACAGCGAAGGGGCTTTTGACTCCAGCGTGTCGATATAATTTATTATGAATCTCATGTTAGCAGAAGCAACATAGCAGAAGCTGGATGAGGAATAATATTCCCCCTGCTCGAACATAGTGCGCGCATCTGAAATCCTATTTTCCTGTTCGCCTAGCAGAAGATTCATCTGGCCTTCTTCTTGATACCCTATTGAAGCCTTGCTTAGTCTTGTTTTTGCTTCAGAAAAGCGGGACTCTGTTTCTTCCAGAAAATTTTTAGCCATTGATTTCATCGCGCTTTCAAGATTGCTGTTTTTGTTCAATTCAAAGACACTGTCAATTATTCTGTACCCGCTGATAATTTCCAGGGACTGCTTTATGTCAGAAACCTCCATTACTGTCAGGTTCCATTTATTTTTTGCATAATCCGCAAGGTTTACCTGCTCCTCTGTTGCTTCAATTATGTTAATATTTTCAGATGTTGCATGTTCTGTCTTCTGCATCAAAAACATCAGCTGCCCTTCCGGAACAAGGAAAAGGCGCCCACCATGCTCTGCAACTGCCTGGGCTTTTTCAATTAGTCCGCCCACAGGACCTATTGAACCATCGAGATTGATAGTGCCTGTCATAATCACGCTCTCATCTGCGCTTGCGTTCAACATCAATGCGAGCAAAGCAGTTGCCATTGAGCTTCCGGCAGAAGGACCGCCAACTATTGGCGCATCGCTTCTTATTACAAAAAATATGTCATAATCATCAAGGCTTTTTTCCATTATTTCTTCAACAGCTTCTTTTGCTATTCTCGCTCCAGCCTGGGTATCAAGTTCGGTGAGAGGCAGAGTGTCAACGAAAACATGGCCACTGCCGTTTCTTGCATATACCTCAAGACTTGCCATTGCGCCCCGCTGCCCGTTTTCAGTATTTTCGACAGCAGGTATGTACATACGAACACTGTCATAGCAGTAAGAAACAGAGGGAGCTGCTGTGATAATAAATATGGCGAGAAGCAGCAATGGCTTTATGCCGGATGTTTTGCCCATTTATTAATTATCAGGGAAGTTCTTTTAATATTTAAGGGATTAATTTATCTAAAGTGGTGTAATGTCAAAATTTGAAGAAGTACAGAAAATATGCCTGAGCAGGGGAATACTATACCCGACTGCTGAGATATATTCCACGCTTTCAGGATTTTATGATTATGGTAATATCGGAACCATGCTAAAAAGAAAAGTGGTGGATTTATGGAGAGAGATTTTTGTCAGAATGTCCCCTGTCACGGTTCTGGAAACAGACGGCTGCGTGATACTCCCTGAGAACGTCTTTGTTGCAAGCGGGCATCTCAAAAACTTCTCAGACCCGATAACACAGTGCAAAAAATGCAAAACTGTTTTCAGGGCAGACCATCTTATAGAAGAGGCTACAAATGAATTTGTTGAAGGAAAATCCCTTTCAGAACTGACAGAGATATTGAGAAAGAACAACATAAGATGCCAGAAGTGCAAGGGGGAGCTTGAAGATGCAAAAATATTCAACCTGATGCTAAAAACCGAGATATCCCCTGCTGGCGGGCAGACCGCATACATGAGGCCGGAAACATGCCAGAACATTTTTTCCGGTTTTCAAAGGATATACAAAACATCCAGGGCAAAACTTCCTTTTGGAATTGCCCAGGTAGGCCACGCTTTCAGAAACGAGATTTCTCCAAGGCAATTCATAATAAGGCTGAGGGAATTCAACCAGTGCGAGCTGGAGATGTTCATTGACCCATCAAAGCCGGGATGCCCAATTAAGGAGGTTCTTGGCAAAGAGATAACATTTCTCACGAGAGAAGCCCAGAAAAAAGGGGAAGAAGCAATAAGAATAAGCATAAAGGATGCTATCAAAGAAAAAATATTCCCAAGCGACTGGATTCCATATTTTCTGGCAAAGGAGCTTGAATTTTATGTTGCGCTGGGAATTCCAGAAGACTGCCTAAGGATAAGGCATTTGCTTCCAGAAGAGACCGCCCATTACTCTCTTGGTAACTTTGACTTGGAAATAAAATATGATTTTGGATGGAAGGAAACAGTTAGCAACGCAGCCAGGGGCGACTATGACTTAAAGAGCCATATGAAGCAGTCTGGCCAGGATTTGACAGTTCTGATGGATGACGGGAGCAAGGTTCTTCCCCACGTTATAGAGCCTTCTTTTGGTTTGGAGAGGACAATAGCAGCTGTGCTTTATCACGCATTCATGGAGGACAAGGAGCGCGGATGGAACTGGTTCAAATTTCCGGCAAAGCTGAGCCCATATACAGCTGGCATCTTTCCGCTTGTGAGCAAGGACAATCTACCTGAAATTGCCATGGAAATTTATGATGCTTTGAGGAAAGACTTTGATGTTTTCTATGATGAGAAGGGCTCGATTGGAAAGCGATATGCGCGAGCTGATGAGATAGGGACAGCATTCTGCATAACAATTGACAGCCAGACACTCTCCGACAAGACCGTGACCCTAAGGAACAGGAACGACGGAAGCCAGGTCAGAATAAAGTCAGATGACTTGGCTGCAGGATTAGGAAAAATGATCAAATAGAACCGATCATCTAGCATGCCAGCTTTCTGCCATTTGATTTCAGCTTTTAAGAAGAACAACAGCCACTATTGCCGCTGTTACAGGACCGATTATTCCTGCCGTGAGCGCCACAGGCAGGTTTATTATGGCGCCGTAGAATCCTACTACGCCCCCGACCAATATGCCTACTAAGAAACCAATAGCCAGCTTTGTAAGAAAATTCATCTCCTTCCACCCCTGGCGCCAAATATGTTCATGTTTTCACGCTCCAGCATCACGACTATGCAGCAGCCAGTGGTAGCCCCGGAAAAAATCCCAACATAAAGCGGAGAAACATTCATTAACCACCCATAGATGCCTATTGTGATGCCTATTACGCATCCGAGAATAATTGAATACATCATATTCTTGATTTTTCTTCCACTGACATTCATCAAGACACCCGATCCGATGATAAATATAATGACAAGGCTTTTATAAATAACTTATCTTCCGCGGAACTTGCCGCGTTTTTTCTTCCTGTCCATAATTAGTCCGTGGCGCTTTTCAGTCATAGATTCAGCTTTTTTTGCGAGCTCCTGCGCACACGAAAGTAGATTCCATCCGTCAGATTTCATGACGAAAAAGCCAAGCTGGGTGCGCATCCTCATATGGAGAGAATACTTCACTCTTCCGCTTGAACTGCGCTTGTGAACATACAGAAAAATGTAATCAACGCGGGTGCCTGTTTTTTTTATCCACTTTTCAATTGGCTCGCATATAGAATTTCTTGAAATTTCATCATCCCTGTCCAAGCCAGATATTTGTATTTGGCATGCACTGTTCTTGGATAGCATGAGCTCTATGACATCTTTTGGCGATATTATACCAACAGGTTTATTTCCTTCAGCCAATATAATCTCTTCATTGTCTTTGAGCGCCTGTATTATTTCGCTGATTCCGGAATTCCTTGCAAAAGCAATAGCCGGCCTCATTATGCTGCTTATTGCCACCTTCGACGTCTGAAGAGTTTCGCCATATATGGCCTTGCCTTTGCTCAGAACCTGCTTTTCAGGGGGCTTTATTGTTTTTGCCAAATCAAGGGTGTCTATCACCCCGACAAGCCCGCCATTTTCATCAGTAACAGGAAGCCTTGATATATTATGCTCCCTCATAATTTGCTTGGCTTTTCCTATGCTGTCGTTTTCATTTATCAAAAGCGGCTTTGACATAAGCTGCTCTGCTGTCCCAGAAGCGATGACCAAACCGAGCAATTCTGTTTCAGATATTATTCCAAGGAGCTTCTCGCCGTTCATCACAGGCAGCGCCCTCACGCCACTGTTTATCATGGTTTTTGCAGCGTCATTCTCTGTTGAACTTGGCAAAATCCTAGGAACATCCTTTCTCATGAAAGCTTTCACTGAAGCAGAGCTTGGGTCGATATCCTCCATAACTATGTCTTTCAAAAAAAGCATCCCAAGGAATATTTCACCCTCCACCACAGGAACCTGGTGTATCTTTTTGGCTGTCATTTCAGAAAGAACCTTAGATAGCTTTTCATTTGGCGAGGCCTTGATGACATCCCTTACTACTATGTCCTCTATTTTCATATTGACCATCAAAAATTATCTATGGGGTTTCCCTGACACATTGATAATATGTCACATCC
This sequence comes from uncultured archaeon, assembly GCA_964492465.1. Lineage (GTDB taxonomy): Archaea > Aenigmatarchaeota > Aenigmatarchaeia > GW2011-AR5 > JAHLMP01 > CAZBKL01. The sequence goes on along the minus strand of CAZBKL010000005.1, from coordinate 6,016 downwards.
CCTTCATTATCCACTATTGCCCAGAGCATGCGGGCCCTTATGTTGTGAGCAAGCCTTATGGCACGGGAAAGTTCCTGGAAAGAGCATGAATAATCTTCGGGCACGCAGAAGACAATCCATTTTGTATGCTCTTTCTGGCTCTTTGGGCCTTTTATCAGCTTGACTCCTCTTTCATAAACCCTGAAATCACACCCGAATTTGAATCCGCTTCTCACAAGCAGCCCTCTTTCTCTCAGTTCTTCATAGACGCGATAACGTTCCGCAAGCCGATTGTCAACAGTTTTGGCAATTTCGTAAAGCTCATGAAAATCAATTTTTTTACCATCTTTCATCACTCTTATTTTTTCCTTTTTTAGAAGGAAAAGAGCTTCAACAAAAGAGAGCTCAAGCCTGCTGTCGAGGGGCTTTCCGTAAAATCCAGACTCGTATATTTCATCGGATTTGTCGAATATCAGCACCTTGCTGTCAACCAGTTCGCCTACGGGTTTCACGTCCTCCTTCCCTGCTGGCCTTTCATCAAGCTCTTTCTTTTTTCTGGGCATTTCAGTCACAATTTTCTAAAAATATGGGACGGGTGAGATTTGAACTCACGACACCACGGTAGCTGAAATTCTTCAGCCGTGTGCTCTCCCAGTCTGAGCTACCGTCCCTTATTAATTTCTATTTTCTGGAAATCTGTTACGAGCTTCGGATTAGACGCCCTGAGCATATCTGCCAGACACTGGACATTTTTTACATGCTCCTTGCATACATAGAGACTTGCCAGGTTCTTCCTGCTTTTTCTTGGGCTTCTTTGAAAAAGCACAGTCTCAAAATCCGGATTCTTTTCACAGCCCGGAACATTGCATTTCATCTTAAATTTCCTTATGTCAAACGCGCCTAAGATTGTTCTGGTCTGCTCCTCCATTTTAAATCTCCAACTTTAATTACCGAAAAGCGCCCCCGGGCGGATATCAGCAACCCCAAAAAATATTTTTTTGGGACATATTTTCTTTCTTTTCAAAGAAAGAAAAGTTGTCTCGAACCGCCGACCTTTTGGTTTCAGCAAAATTTTTTAACAGCCAAACGCTCTACCTGCTGAGCTACAGGGGCATCATAAATTTAGTGATATTAATGCATCATCATTTAAATTTATATTGCAATCAGGCAGGCATATGCTTCCTGACGAGATCCATCATGCTTTTCAGATCATCTTTATCCAGAGTCCTGCTCTGTGAATCCAATAATTTTTTCATATCCTCGATGAATAGCTTATCCATCTTTTTGCCGGTCCTGGCTTCTGCGATTTTTTTCAGATATTCCATGTTCCATTGGTCTATCTTGTAGAACGCGAGGCAGGAAAGCCATGTTTCCAGCTCGTCCATGAAATTTCCAGGCTTTGACCTATTTATCCTGTCAAGGCTTTTGTAAAATATTTCATTGGGAAATTTCATGGCAACCATCCTGCTGGATGCGAAATCCTCGAGCATTAGAAGAGCCCTGAAAAGATGCTCATCATCATGAAAATACTGCCTAAGCTCAGTTGTTTCAAATCCTTTCATTTTCAGCATAAGCGAATTTAGGCTTGAGAGGAAGAGGGCTTCCGTGCCTTTGGTGTCCATTTCCTGTATAAAATGGTGGTTTTTTCCTATGAAAATCTTAGCAGAACTGCCTTCAATCCAGGAATCACCATGTTCAGAATCAGTAAGAAAGACCTCGAGCCTTTCCAGCGGCCAATTACAATAGGTTGAGTTTAGCACACGGTCAAATATATTCATAGCAGCTTTTGCTTCTCTTTCATCACTAAAATGCTTGACCACTTTCATATCAAATCCAAATAGATTATGGCTTGCCCGAAATAAAAATGCTTCTCTATCAACTGGGCAGAGAAAGCGGAAGGACTTATGCCAAGCAAAAAAAGCTGTAAAGCCCGATGCTTGTCTTGCCCCTGAAATTTGGTTATGTAAATTTGACAGAGTTGTTATATTCGACTTCATCAGAAAACCCACACCTTTAGGTGTGGAAAATAGGATGACATTGGAAATACAATGTATTTCCATGCACAGGAAAGCCTTTGGCTTTCCTTGTGAATCGATATGACATCCCTCAAAGGAAACCACCGCATTTATGCGGTGGATATATCGGGATGTCATATAGCCAAAGAAATATAATCTGGCGAGGCGTAATCTAATAATGGATCCGCTTGTTTCTGCCACCATGATAACTCTTTTTACAATAATATCAATCGGGCTGGTTTTGATGATAGGAAACGTGATTGTGAGCACAGCCGAGGACAGTTCGCACTTCCAGGAAGCTGAATCTATAATGGCTCGCCTAAGGGATTATATAAGCCAGGTTGTTTCAGAGGGCAACGGAAGCTCAAGAGCCATGAGCATGAGCCCAAAAGCAGGTCATTTCGAGATGAACATGCCGAAAAACACTATCATATATTACATGGACGGGCCGGAAATTTTTGAGCATTTTTCAAGGAAAGCTGACGGAGGGCTCTTCTCGATAAGCGGAAATGATGCTGACTGCAGGCAGGATGACAATTACATTTACATATCCAACTCCATGATAAATTTCACTTTCCGGAAAAAAGGCAGCCAAACCTCTTGGGCTGCCCTTAACACATCTGATAACATGATGAGCATTATGCAGGTTGATTCCAATACAAGCGTTATTTTAGCCAATTCATCTGTCATGATAGATGACTTGCCCCAGTCTTCTTATGGCAACGGATACTCAGAACTGCTGAAAGAGGAGGAAAACCAGCCTTTCTGCATAGCTCATTTTTTCGTAAATTCAAGCTGCTGTTCATATGACATATACTACACGCTTTTCAGCGGAGCTGATTTCCTGGTTCAGGAGGTTCGTGGCTCGCTGGTTTCAAGAGCGATAACATCAAACTATGCGCTTCACATAAACAGCACTGATGTCATAAGAGTGAACGGTTCCACAATCTTGAGCACAGACCTGATAAGCAGCACATATGTTCCTGAAAAGCGCTTCATATCATCACAGGCAAACGGAACAGCCTTTGGCATGGCATTTGCAGGCAAGTTTTTCAACAACATATCCCTGAACACAACATATCCTGGCAGCAACTACATTTTCCAGGTTCGTCAGAGCTATGAAAACAACAGGATTCTGGTTGCGTTCACAAACGGAACATGGGAGAACTTCGATAATCATGCAGATGAAATAGCAAGCGACAGGATAGTCGGCAGCCAGTTCGGCAATTTCACTGAAACCCACCCTTCAAAGGTAAAGACAACCATAGCGCTGCTTCCAGATGACATAAATCTGACAAACATGCTGAGCTGGGGCTCAGGATATTACGAACTCATGATAACCAACAGGGGAAAAGTGAACAACGTCACAAATGTGGAGATTACGGTGAGATGATATTTAGATTTTAAAATGTTATGGTTCTTAACACCATAATGACGAAACGTAGTTTTAAAAAATTTTTTTCTGACAAAAGACCGAAGCACATCACCGCAGATGTTGCCATAGAAGCGCTAAATAGAATGGGGTATAACGCCCATGATTCTTCTTTGGGCATTACTGCCAAGCGAGAAATAGGATATGGCGCAAGATACCATATTCAAATAGAAACATCCCAATTAGATGGGATGATTCATCCCAATTGTTTGATAACCATTCACAAAGATTGCGAGCTGTCCGAGGGCAGACTTCATAAGACAAAATATCGTGGCGCTGATTTGACAAAAGAGAGGGACAAATTTTTTAAAAATCTTAAGGCGCTTAGTTATTCTTTATTAGAAAAACAAAAGAGTTAAATCTCTAAAACCCTCGCCTTTGTCAGCGCTCTTGGACCGTGTCTGGTCATCACAAAATCATTTTCCAATCTGAAGCCGCCCTCTTTTTCATACACACCAGGCTCAATTGTGAAAACCATGTTCTCTTTCAGGATTGTCTGCTTCCATGTTTTAAGCAGGTTCTTTTCAACAGGTTTCGGAGAAAGGTTTGGATATTCATGAACATCCAAGCCCAAGCCGTGCCCAAGGTTGTGCTTGAACTCAAAGCCATTTCTTGTTATAACATCATTAGCCGCATTGAAAACCTCATGCGCTTCTGCGCCAATTTCCAGGCTTTCTACAGCTCTTGAATATGCTTCCTTGACTGTTCTCAAAATCAGCTTCTGCTTTTCTGTCAGCGCGCCTTTAACAAAAGGAACAGTCACATCAGAGCAATATCCACGGAAGCGGACTCCAAAATCTATCAGGCCCATGTTTTCTATTTTACCCTTTGATGCAGAAGGGTATGGATGTATGTACAATCCACGTTTTCCTGATGTTGGAATAATGGGAAAAGCGAGGTCATCGGCACCATTCATTAGCAAAAATCTTCCAAGCTCTATGGAAAGCTCCTTGCATGTCCTGAAGCTGGACAGTTCTTTTTCAAGAAAGTTCACTCCTTTATTGGCTATGAGACAGGATTTGCTTATTATCCCGATTTCTTTATACTCCTTTATGCTTCTTAGTTCCAGAACATCATTTCCTATGTCAATGAAATTCTTTCTAACTCGCTTTGCCATGCTAAGCGGAAACAGGCTTTGGTTTATAGCAAGCTTCTTTACATTCTTGAGGGAATTTTTTAATACGTCACTTAAACGGGTTTTGCGTATTTTTATTATCTCATCTGCTTCTGCTTCAGCGCAAGCTTGATCGCGATTAAGTGAAGAGACTATGAGCGTGGTTTTTTGTCTGGAAACTATAAGGCAGCTGAAAGAACTTAGGTGCTCCTGTCTGAATCCTGAAAGATATTCAATATTGGAATCATATATGTCCCCGGAACAAAGAAACATCGCCGCATCTGCCTTTTTCATTTTCAATATATTTCCGAATTCACTGATTTTTTTCTTTGATATTATTCTCATTTTATTCACCTAACATGCCTCAAAGTTATGTGCTCTTCTGGGTTTTCTTTCCCCGCTCTTGCGGAATGACCTTAATCTTGGCATTTGGAAAGCCTTTTTCCAGTTCCTTTCCCTCAAAATAATCATGTAAAGTGATAGCCAGCGCTGCTGCCTCGCTATGAGGCTGGCTGCTAACTGCGATATTATAATCAGCAAGCTGGTAAACTTCTCCAGGCACTTTCTCGCTGCCAATTATAATTAATATATTCTTGGATTTTCTTATTTCTTTTATTTTTTCCTGAACAGGCAATCCAAACATGGTTAGATGAACTATTAGAAACTTTCTGGCTTTGAAATCCCTGATAACAGGCCTGAAATTCTTTTCATAGATGACTTTGAACTTTCCGCCCCAGTTTTTCACAGCTTTCTCAAGGCTATTCAGCAGGTTCGAATCCTGCTCGCCTGAGTAGATGATGCCATCTGCCCCAAAAGCCCTGGCAATCAGTCCGCAATGCGTGGATAAGCGCTCATCGCGCTTCTGGCGGTGGCCAATACGGAGGATGAAAATCATTATACCACTTTAGATTATTTCTCCACAACAGCATAAAAGAAATATCCCCTACCGAGAGGAGGGCTTTTTTCTATATGGAAGCTGGATATGGCTCCGGAATCATGAAGCTCTTTCATCATTTTTGCCACCTCATCTATGCTCCAGACTCGGATTTCATAAAAGCCTTTGTCAAACCTTCTTTTCAGCACACCAGACTTGCCTGATTCATGGCGAAATTCTATTAAAACAGCTTTGGAGATTCTGAGCATTTCGCTTATAGCTGATTCTGGCTCTGAAAAGGACCCGACAGAATTGCCCATGCATATACAGCAGCCAAAAGAATCAGAAGCAAAAGGGAGTTCGCGAGCGTCAGCGAGCACGTAATCATCTTTGCCAAGCTTCCTTGCTTCGCTTAGCATGCCAATTGAAAAATCAATGCCAATTGCCTGAAGACCAAGGCTTTTGAGAGAGCGAACATGGCGACCTGAGCCGCAGGCAACGTCAAGAACAATATTATCCTGGCAGCCGGACAAGAATTTCCTTAGCATCTTTTTCTCATGACTAAGAGAGCCCTTGCCAAAACCGTGCTTGGCAGCGTAGCC
>CAZBKL010000004.1:0-24407 GCA_964492465.1 uncultured archaeon | reverse complement strand
GCTGAATGCCTGCTCGAATTCAGGCGGCATGTTGCTTTCAACAAGGTTCTTCAAGCCATGGTATACGCTGGAATCAGTCTTGTTCAGCTCAAGCATGTAGCTGACCTCCTCGCACCCTTCTGGCCCGCAATTAATCCATGCGCTGCCGCAGGTTTTGTTGCCTGCCAGCTTCATGATAATCTTGTTTTCGTTGTTCTGGCCTCCTATTGATGTCAGGTTCCATGTATTGTTTCCGATTACAAATGTAGAAGAAGTTGAGTTTGTTATGTTCAGAACCATGACGCTGTCTGTTGTGTTTATTCCCATGTGAGTCGTGTTTGAAACAAGAAAAACATCTGTTCCAGGAGTCTGGTTTGAGCAAGGCTGGTTATTCCACTCGCCGTTGTTCCTTATGCAGAACCCGCTTGCATAAACTCTCGGATATTTTTCAGAAACATTTATGAGCGCATATTGATTGTCCCCAACTGAAATATTAACACGCCCGTATCTCTGGCTGGTGGTGGCGAGTATGCAGCTGGGGTCATTGTTGTTGTCGCCGCATGTTCCGACTGCAATTATTTTCCAGGTTTCGCCGTTTGCGTTGAAGCTTCCGTCTTTCGCTATTCCTGGCAAGCCTGTCATGTCTGCTGTGTTGCTTGCCCACAGGTGAGTTGAGTTAGAAACCATGTAAATGACTTCGCCCGGAGTATGGCAGGTATTATTATTTTCCCAGTTTGAAGGGCTCGTATCATTAACGCAGAATATGCTGGTTTTAATCTGATCATACCTGTTAGGCAGTATAATATTCACGCAGTTCCCTTCATATGGCCCGCACGACTGGACAAGCTGCCTGTCAATTAGCTCTGTCGCATTTCCCTGGCCAGGATAAACCTTGAAAATATTCAGAAGAGTCCAGTTCCTTCCTGAAACATTCAAGTTGTCTCCTGTATGATTAGCTGGAATTCCTGTGAAATCTATTCTCTGCGAGAACATGTCTGCTGACTTGTTAATCCACCAGTCTGTGCCGTTCGTGATTACTCCTACATTTGTCCAGTTCTCCACGCCTATGCATCCTGGACCAGGTCCTGTGAGGGTTCCGTTGAGATGGACGCAAAATACCATCGCTGCAAATGCGCCAACCTTGGTAAACGGAACTGTGAAATTTGCATTCTCTGGCTGCCCGAGCCCAAGGCAGACCGTATTGTTTTCGCCAACACATTCATCATCCATAAGACCAATTGTAATATTCTGCTCGTCATTCAAGTTCTGCTGGTTGTTTGAGGTGAACTCGTCCCAGGCAAGCCATTTCTCATTGTAGCACCTGTCCCTGTCGTTGTCAAGGTCTATTGTTTTTGTGGCAGTATCTGTCATCCACATGCCAACCTGCTCTATGCTGGGTATTGCTATAACCACGTCGCTTACTGTGATTTCAGCTGCAGCTGCTTTTGTCCAGTTAAATTCGTCAAATATCTTGAACTCTATCCTGTACATGCCAGTTGTCATATTTGTGCTGGAAAGATTCAGGTTAAGGGTGCAGTTCTCGAGCGTGCAGTTTGTGAAATAGTTTGTCCCGAAAACAGCGCGCTTTGGCATGCCCTGCTTCATGCTGAATATGTTTGTTATGGTTACGTTTCCCAGGTTATGGGGAGAATTATCAAATTGCGAGCCTGCAAAGTTCACTGTTAAGTTTTCAGCGGAGGCAAACTTGGCAGGCCACTCATCCATTCCCCTGTAAACAGCATCAGCCTGGTACACAGCTATGTCAAAGAAGAAGCTTCCTATGTCAGAGCCGCTGGCAGTTGAAGCCCTTACATTTGCCTGGTGATTTGCGAGCGTGTCATTGAATGATGCGCTTGCATTGCTCTGCTTTCTTATGCTCGTAAGGTTAATAACCCACATTTCCATTTTCTGCGGCTGGGGGCCGCTGCCAATTGTGACGTTTTTCTTTGCAATTGAGGAATTATAGTAAACCTTTGGAGGCGGCCAGCTGTTCATGGAGCTTACGCTGTCAATCACAGGGGCGCCTGCCAGCTCAATCATGCTCCAGTCTGAGGGGTCTTTGGCAACCACTGCAAAAAGAACAGGCGTGCCTATCTCAAATGTGTTTGAACTTGGTCCGCCCATGCCCATTGAAGATATGTAATCAGTACCGTTGTGCTCGAGCTTCATCGTCTCGACAAAGAAATTCTTTATCTCAAATCCTCCCCAGCCAAAATAAGTTTCATTTATGTCATCAGGATTATACAGCATCACATCAAGCCCATACCAGCCAGTGGAAAGATTTTGCGCAGGAATTATTGTGATTGTTGCACCGGATGTGGAATTAAGAACATTGCCTGGCGCCACAGAATAAGCGCTTGAGGGAATTTCTATCATCAACTGGTCATTGAACAGCTTTGTGACATTTGCCACAAGCCCTTCGCAGCCCGTGCACGTAAGCCCGGAGGACATTCCCATGTCCATCCTGGAGCCCTGGGAAACATCAACTATACTCACACGCAGCGATATGTTCTGGCCCTGCTTCGCAAACCACTGGTTTCCTGTGGCGTTTTCTGGCAGCTGCAAGTCTGTCCATATTATATATTTCTTGAGCATGAAGCTGGCTGTCCCTATGCCTGATAGGTTGGTCTTGTTGCCGTCATCTGAAATGTTTGTCATGAACCTGAATTTCATGGTGTAGAAGCCTTCTCTCAGCGGTGATGTGAAAGCCAGCGTGCCGTTGGATATGCTCTCGTTTATAAGGCTCATGTATGAAGAGGTCAGGGCATCCTCATAAACCGGGAACTCTTTTTGCATGGAAACTATCTTCACGTTTTTGATAAAACCCGGAGGAAGCTCATAATTGGAGCCGTACTGGGAGCCCAGGTCCTTGATTTTCAGCTTTATCCTCACTGTGCTGTTTGTCGAGAAGAAGGCAAAATTTTCCCCTTTCATGTCAACTGTCTCGCCAATGGCATAAAATTTCTGTATTCCGAATGTGGCTCCGGAAATCTTTGTGCCCAGCGGGTGAATGACTTTTATTTTTGCCCTGTAAATTCCTGTCTTGTTCAAGCCTGCTATTCTCAGCACGCACTGCCTTTTGATTTCATCAGGCATGAAACTTGTTTGTTCTGCGGGAATATTGAAATATGTGAATGCTGTTGTGAAGTTTGTTGAGTTGTATGTTATGTTATTAAGATAGGAATTTCCAAGCTCGTCCTTAAGCTCAATAAGCTGGACTCTTGTCGAGCACTCGTCTGTGGCTGTTGAAGAGTTGTCTATATCTATTACAGCAGGGGAGCCTTCTGCATATATGCCTCCTGCAGAAATATTTGTAAGCAGCACCATGGCAGTGACATTCTTGTTCGGAGCAAATGCATTCATAGCAAAGCCAGGACCGCCCTTGTCAAACATGTCTATGTATTGCGGGTTGAACGCGATTGTTTCCAGGCCCACAGCTTCTATGGCAAATCCTGTTGAGAACTCCTGTGATATACTGTTGTAAACGCCTGTTATTTTCACCCTGTACTCGCCGTTTGAAGCGCCGCTCATGCTTACATCATCAGAGTACACTCCTGCTGAAACAGCAGAAAGAGTGTGCCTCGCCACGCTTCCGCTGGGATAGATTATATCAGCGTAGACAGAATCAAGGCTTATGGAAGTTCCTGAAGTTGTTTTTGAAATCGCTTTTATTTTTATCAGCGGGTCAGGGGAAAATGCATATGCAGGGTTTCCTGAATCGTCTGTTACCATGCCTTTCAACGAGAACGATTCCACAAAAAATATTTCGCAAGGCTCCCCGTTCACGGTTATCTTGTAAATGCCAGGAGCAGCGGGAGCAGTGAAAGTGCCGTTGAAATAACCGAATGAATTCGTGACCCCTGAAAGATTTGCAAGAGAAGTTGTGGAATTTATGCTGGACATCGCAACTGTTACATTATATCCGGAAACCAGAATGCCGGAACTTTTTGCAACAACCAGGAAAGATACATTGCTGCCAGAAGAATATACAGAGCTGTTAACAGGCATGGCAAGAATTATGGCGCTGCCACTCTCGTTTGTGCTGGCTATGGTATAATTTGTCCCGTTTAATTGCAGCAAAGAGCCTTTTCTCAGGTTTTGCTGCTCCACAAAACCTGTGGAATCTTCCGTGTAATTATACAATTCAAAACTCTTGTCGTCGTCCACAAAAACAGTGTCAAATGTTGAGTTCTGGTTGGCATCAAGCAAAAGAAAATGATAATCGGTTCCATACAGCGTGCTGTTGCCATAATAAACTCCGCTTTTGTTGAGGGAAAATATGTCTGTAAAATTTCCGCCAAGATCTCCAGGCGCATTAAGCTTGGAGGTGTTTATCGGCGTTATGTTCATGTTCGCAACCAGCCTGGCTTCCACTGCCTTTATGCTGTCAGTGACCCTGAAGCTTAGGTTCAGGAAATCACTGCCAGACATTACCATGACAAAATAGTCGCCAGAAGGCGTGTTGTTCAAAAAATATAAGGCTGAGAATGTGCCGTTTGTAGCATTTGTTATGGTTGAATTTACAGCAGAATTTGTTGAATTGTATATGGATATGTTGAAGGCTATGGAGCTGGTATTGTCAATTGTCCCTGAGATGTTGACTGTCTCGTTGACCAGGTAGACAATCTTGTTCGTGGAAGCTGAAATCTGGTAGGCGAAGGCTGAAACAGATAAGAAAATCAGGGCAAAAAACACATATGCAAATATTCTTCTATCCAAGAGTTACACCAAAGCTTCAGCGCTTATTATCTATTGTTCTGGGGTGCTTATATTATTTTTATGTATAAACATCGGGGAATAAACATAATTATTCAAATAAAATCAGAAAAAAAGATAAAAACTTCAGTTTTTTTCTATCTTTATGGCGCCAACAGGGCACGATTCTGCAGCTTCTTTCTCGCAGCCTAGCTCCTCAACTTCAGGCTTAATTGGATGGGATTTGCCGCCTGAGAGCTGGAAATTCTCGCACATTGCCGCGCATGCTCCGCATCCTATGCACACTTCCTCATCAACTTTTATAATAAAAGCCATCTTAACCAGCTTGTTTTATTCCTATTAACAGTTGAGGCTATTTAAAACTTGTTTTCTTTTTCGTCTATCATCGAAAGGGGATTTTTCCAGATGTGGTATTTTTAAAATCTTTGGCTTCCTAATTATTAGTTGATTATCATGAATTATCTTGTGACAGGAGGAGCAGGCTTCATAGGCTCAAATCTTGTGGAGCGCCTGGTTTCAGAAAGAAATGAGGTCATAGTGCTGGACAACCTGCAGACAGGGAGCCTTGACAACCTGAAGCGCGTCAGGGACAAGACAACCACAATAATATCGCACTGCCATGAGGTCCATAACATAAAGGAAATAAGGGAGCTGGACGGGATTTTCCACCTGGGAATTCCGTCTTCTTCGCCGATTTACAAGCAGAATCCCCTGCTGGTTGGCGAATCCATAAAGGAATTCACGCAGATACTTGAACTTGCGAAAAAAGAGAAATGCAGGCTGGTCTTCGCTTCAACTTCCTCGATTTATAACGGCAACCCGACTCCCTGGAGAGAGGACATGAAAATATACATAACAGACTTCTACACAGAAGCAAGGCACATGATGGAGAGGCTTGCCAAGTTCTACAATGACCAGTATGGCACTGAATCAATCGGACTAAGATTCTTTTCTGTTTACGGGCCGAAAGAAGAGAGCAAAAAGAATCTGGCAAATCTCATCAGCCAGTTCCTGTGGGCAATGAAAAAAGGGGAGCATCCTGTCATTTACGGGAACGGCACACAGTCCAGAGACTTCACGTATGTGGAAGACGTTGTGGAAGCGCTTCTGCTTGCCATGAAATCTCCTGTGAAAAATGACGTATTCAACGTGGGAACAGGGGAAAGCTACAGCCTAAACCAGATGGTTGAAATCCTCAACAAGATTCTCGGGACAAGCATAAAGCCGAAGTACGTGGCAAACGAGATAAGGAACTATGTCCAGGACACCATGGCTGACACAAGCAAAGCAGAAAGAATCCTCGGCTTCAAAGCCAAGCAAACGCTGGAAAGCGGAATAAGAAAATATGCTTGATAATCGGGCGGTTTCATGGTAATGGAGTATATAGATAATTTTCTAAAAGAGCATGGATCTTCTCTAAAAGAATATGGTGGTCCTGCTCTTTTAGGAGGTTTGTTTGGCTCAGCAATAACAGCTATAGCCGAGGCAGGCCCGTCTACAATATATGCATTTTTTAAATTGGAATCGAGTTATCCTGAAATGCTTAGCAATATAAATAATCCCTTTCCTGCGACCGGAATAATTTCAGATGCAGTTTTTTTCGGAGTTCTGGGCGCAGTTGCGTTTACTGGTATTGCTTATGTTGCCAAGAGATTCATGAAATAGACAATAAGATTATGTTCTGAAAAATCTTTTTATTCATCTTCTGATAATTTATAGCATGGCAAAGCGAAAAGCGGTGAAGCGAAAATCAAAGAAAACCCTTTATCATAAGCACGTGGCCAAGCATGTGGAAAAAGCAAAGAGCTTCTTTGGAATAACAGGAAAGACAAACCAGCGCGTCTGGAAGACAGCAAAAGTCGGCGTGGTCACTGCTCTTGTCGGCGGAATATTCAAGGCAATTTCGCTTACAGAAACATTTCCACAGCCATTTGACACAATCGGGAATGTTGTTCTTTTCCTGGCTTTCCTGATAATGCTTGCCGCATTTCTGCTCGGAAGAATGTGAGGGTCAGGACAAAAATACGGGCGCTTTGCTTTTTCTGTTTCAAACTTTTTGCGCCCTGGCGCTTTCATTGACCTTTTCACTCTTTCCTGAAGTATGCCTTTGCTTCTATGACCAGGACAGCAATTACAAGAACAGTAAATATTATAAGCAACAGGCTGGAATGGCTCCTGTTCAGCAGGAACCTGCCCTCGAGCTCTTTCTCAAGCGCGCTCCTTGAAATGAGAGCCTGCTGCAGCTCAGATGAAGCATTCTGGCTTTCTGATTTTAGTATGCCAGTTTCAGCTGCCAGCGAGGAGAGCCTTGATGAGAGCTTTTCGCTGGAATTCAGCGTCCTGTTGAGAACAGATTCCAGGAAGAGCGAGTAATTCCTGTTTTCTTCCATTGATTTTTCAATTTCTTTTATCTGCTTTTCAAGCCCAATATTCCTGCCAGAATTCTCAACAAAGATTCTTTTCTGAATCATCTGCCCGTCGCCCTGGCTGAAATAAACCTTCTCAATTGAAGTGACCTTGAATGTGGCATTATTGAACTCGAAAGAGCTGCCTGTCGTCAGGCCAGCATCACTAATTCCGCTTATGTCAAGAACGCCTGCTGCAGCTGCCATTGGAAGCAGCGCCAGCAAAGCAATAATAATTATCGTGTATCTCATTTTTTCACCTTTTTTGGGCCGAAAAAATCCCTGACAATGAAAAGCGCAACGTATGCCACAAGGGCTAAAAGTATTGCGATTATAATGAAAAACTGGGCAGTTGTCAGCACTGTGCTGCTTGCAACTTTTTTCGAAAGCTCTGAAGCAGAGCGGTTGATATCAGTTATGTTGCTCTTCCTGCTTTCTATTTCAAACGCAACAGAATTCTTTTCGCTCACAGCAGCGCTGATATTTGTTTCCATGCCGGCAGCAGATTGCTCAGTGTCTGCTATGGCTGCTGCCAGATAATTGTTTCTTTCTGCTATTTGCGCCAGCTCATTGTTCAGCATCGCGATTCTGGAGCTGAGTTCCTCAAATCCTGTGAAATCCTCCAAGAAGACAGTTCCAGGCTCTGCTGGATAAAAAGAGAAATCAATAATCAGATTATCAGGGCACTCGTAAAGGCTTATTGACAGCAGGCTCTGGCTGTAATCATATTCCCATGAAACGCTTGCTCCTGCCATCCTTGACGGGGCTGGCGAATATGCATAAATTTTATTGCCATAGCATTTGCCTGATGCCCCAAGAACAAGCCACTGGTTGAGTTGGTAATACTCGATTGACGATGAATTAACCAGGACTTCAGATGAAGATGAGTAGAACAGAATTCCGGAAATTTCATAGAAGCTCCAGGTTTGTTCAGGGAGCAGAAAAGCTTCCATTCTCCTTCCTCTGAAATCTATTGAAGCGTCTGCTGAAAAATTTCCTGAATTTGTTATTGAGCCATGCTTCAGGGCAATGCCATTATGAGACTGAAATTCATTGTAGTAGGCTGAAAGACCTTCAGATGGCGAATAAGAAAATGGCAAAGTTGATGCAAAAAGGCTTTGCGCATAAACAGCTGAAATGCTGAAGATGCCGGCAATAACAACGCATGCAGCTGCCATAAGCAGAAGAATTTTTTCTGAATTCATATCCATCTTGTGAATTATGATGATGCTCTAATATCCCCTTGAGCATCAGCATACAAGTGAACATTTTTTGCTCACTATGTATAATTTTTGGCAAAAAGCTTTAAAAGACAGCGCCTAAGAAGTGGTGAAAAAAGAGAGATTAAAAACATCTTATCTTAATAATACCATGGCAGAGGTTAAAATTCTCGTTGAAGGTTATGCAAGGGAGCTTGAAAAAGGCTGGGTAGCGTGCTCCACATCATCCCTGATAGAATCTGAAGGCAAGCTGACAATATCTGACCCGGGATGCAATAGGGAGAAGCTTATCGAAGCCCTAAACAGAGAAAGGGTCAAACTAGATGACATTGACTTTATTTTTCTGACGCATGGCCATGTTGACCATTCCCTTCTCGCAGGCATTTTCAGAAATGCAAAATTTGTAACGTTTGAGAATTTGATGTACGACAAGGACATGCAGCTTGAATTTAAAGACGATGTTCTTGGACCGAATACAAAGGTCATAAAGACGCCTGGCCACACAGCAGAACACATATCACTGATTGTAAACACAACCAAAGGAAAAATTGCAATAGCAGGAGATGTTTTCTGGTGGGCTGACGGGGAAGAGCAGGTGGTTGACATAAAAAAGAAGGATGACTCGCACCCTGCAGAACTGGACATGAAGGAACTCGAGAGGTCAAGGAAAAAACTTCTTGAGGCTGCTGATTACATTATTCCGGGGCATGGAAAGATGTTTAAAGTGAAAAAATGATTTACCGCCCTTTGAAAAGAATTTCTAATCTATCTCCTTCCTGGTTTCTCAGGCTTCTCTGACGGGCCTTCGCCGAACTTTGAGAATTTCCTGAGCAGCGTCTCGAGAATATTCGCAATCTCCTTGCCGTCTGCTGTCAGCGTCACGTATTTAACGCGGCCTTTTTTCTCAAAGGTGGCTATTCCAAGCTTTTTCAGCATGTTCAGCAGCTTCACTATATGAGAATAGGTGCAGTCCGTCTCCTTTGCAAGAGTTGAGACATACTTCGGCTTTTCAGAGTTCATGCTAAGCATAAGCCTTGTGGGCTTTTTCCTCAGAAAAAGGTCCTCAAGTTCTGTCTTGGTTGTCATTTCATCACTCAGTATAAAATTATTATTAATTTTGTCTTTTTTAAACTTATTCTGAGCAAAGGTTAAAATTCAAAATATCCTTTGCTGTATCCAATTTCGGATTATGCGCAAATGCTTAAATATTCATTGCCTACGATTTTGAATGCCTGCGGAAAATGCCTCTCTTTTGCAGCCTCTCAATGAGCACAGATAATGTTATGGCAACAAAACCGAGCGCTATTGAAAACAGCAGGTCTGTGATAACTGGCTTAAGCCCGAGAAGGAATTCTGTCGAGGTGTAAGAGACAATTGTTATGGCGAAGAAAAGGGAGAGAACAGTAACATAGCGCCATGCAGCTTCCTTTGCTTTTGCTTCACTGCTCTTGCTTATGAAAAACATTATTGTTTTTGCCATCCATATGAAAAATCCTGCAACGAAAAAGAGGAATATGGAGCCGTTGATGAAAGCCAGTGCTGACATTATCCAGTTTTCGAACCCGTACGGCAGAGCCTTCTCATAGCCGTACATCACCGCGACAGCGCCGAATATCACGGAAACTATGTAAAAGAAAAATGAGATGCGGTCTCTTTTCAAGGAAGAGATAAGCTCGTTTACAACCCTGCTGACTATTATCTCGAGCTGAAGACCTCTTATCAGGAGATAAACTCCGACTGCCCCCAAGACAAGGCGCCATCCTGTGCTTCCCAATATCACTAGTATCAGCAGGGCCACAGCTGGCAGGGCGAGAAACATTCTCGCCATTCCCGGGTCTGTGACAATCTCATGCAGGAAATTCTTTATCATGTAGTAGCTTGACTCAAGGTTCTGGGACTGCTTTATTATAACGCGGTTGACAGAAGCCACAGGAAGGAAAGACTGTATGATAGGCATTATGTACTCGTCTTCGGCGCCGTCTGTCACGACTATAACTTCAGTTGGCTCGGCTTTTTTTATCACTTCCTTAAGCTGGCTCAGCAGCTCCTCGTCTGATTTTATTCCCACAGAAGAATGCCCTGTTATTATGGCAACCTCGCCTTTTTCTATTTCCCTGAAAGTCTTGACAGCTGCAAAAAATGAGTTTGAATCAGAATCTTCCGGGTCTGCCAGTATCAGGGCATTTGCAGCTTCCAGACAGTCTTTCTCGCCGATTACAGGTCCCTTGACCTTTGCTTTTTCGCCTAAGTCATTGTCACGGTCTATTGCAAGAACCAGCGTCTTTTTTGACTCAGGCATGAATTTAATAGCGAGAGGGAATTTAATAAGCTTTTTAGAGAGCAAGAAAAGAATATTTATGGAACTTACGATGAACCCGCTCAAGAAAATGATGAAAAAAGCAGGGGCCAAGAGAGCAGGCTCTGATGCTGCATTGGAGCTCGGAAAGCTCATGGAAGAAAGGGCAATAAAAATCTGCAAAAAAGCTAAGAAGCTCTCTGAATTCTCCAGCCGCAGGACTGTCATGCGAAAAGACATCAGGCTAGCCATGAAGCATACTGATTAAAGAGTCAGCAGAGAATTGAATGCAATCATCTGGCCTTATCAATCATTAAAGCATCACATAAAGCGCCATGCCAATCAGCGCTGCTGCCAGTGCTGAAATAAAATTTGTGGTATGGTTGTTGAAAATCCCTGCGCGCCGCTTTTTCTTTGAAGGATATTCAAGAAAAGCGCCGATAAGGGAATCAATCTGGCATCCAAGAAAGCCAGATGCTGTTATTATGAAAAGCATTCTGAAGTTCCAGAATCCAAGAACGCCGAAATAAAGAAATGGTATTATTGCTATTCCGAGAGCGCCGCCGAGCGCCATGATTTCACCGAGCAGGGAAACCGCGCCTGTTGTCCCTGTTTTTACAGGCTTCAGAGTTGAAAGTAGCAACGGCTTCTTTCCTGAAAGCTGGCCCAGCTCTGTGGCTATGGTGTCAGAGCAAGCTGAAGCAATTGAGCAAGCATATGCAAATATGAAAATGTCGTTCTGCGTGATGTAAAACAGCATAGCTGCCACAAGAGCAATGCCTCCGTTTGCAATTACATTGAAAACGCTTCTGCCCCTTGCGCGCTCCGCGACTCCTATGCTCAGCTTGTAAGGGCGCCTGTATTTTGCAGTTATGCTTCCTGCTATAAACAGCGCCACCATGAGCGAAAACCACATGACCAGAGGCAGTATTGCCAGAAGCATCATGCCTATTATGGCAGCTGACATAAAGCCGAGCCTGTCTATGGCTCTCCTTGACATTGCATAATAGAAAAGCATGAAACAGGCTGCGAATACAAGGACTCTCAAAAGGCTGATGAACATATTATACAACTTGTTTTTTGAAATAGGAAAGGCATAAAAAACTGATTCCTTACAATAGGATTGTGCTTTTGGCATTAAATAAGTTAGCATCTTAGCATAAGCAGGTTTCAATCAATCTGAGATTGATTGAAAAATGGTCAGGAAAATGACAAGGGCTCTAGCGAGAATGTTGTTTGGAAAAAGGCCCTTATCTTTTCCTTGGTCATGAAATCCGAATTTGAATGAGCAGATGATTTTTATGGAGAACCTTGAGGAAATTATTTCCAGAATATCAAGCCAGACAGGAGCAGACAAGAATGAGATTCTTCTGAAAGTAAAAGAGAAGCAGAGGGAGCTCTCAAACCTGATAAGCGAAGAGGGCGCAGCTTACATAGTTGCAAAGGAATCTGGCATAGAGCTGATAAAGAAAAAAGAATATGAGCTGAAAATAGGCAGCGTCATGGGCGGAATGAGGTCTGTCAGCCTTACTGCAAGAGTGCTGAAAATCGAGGAGACCAGGGCTTTCAAGACTGATAGGGCAGAAGGCAAAGTTTGTTCCATAAGGCTCGGCGATGAAACAGGAATAATTCGCCTGACCCTGTGGAATGACCAGATTGGCAAAGCTGAAGAATTGAAGCGCGACAGCCTGGTTAAAATAACAAATGCGTTCGCAAAGGATAATTTTGGAAAAGCAGAGCTCAGCCTGGGAAAGCTCGGAAAGCTTGAGAAAGTGCAGGATTCTGCTGCAATAATATATGCAGATGAGATAGAGCAGAAATTTGTCTCTGAGCAAGGCTCTGCCTCATCACAGAAGCATTATGATGAAATGGACATATCTGGGTTGAGAGAAGGCTCAAATGCCAAAATCAGGGCATGCATAGCCCAGGTTTTTGAATCGAGCCCGTTTTTCCTCACGTGCCCTGAATGCAGCATGAGAGTTGAAGAAGCCTGCAAGCTGCACGGCAAAAGCGAGCCCAATCTTGTTATTTCAGGCATAGTGGACGATGGAACCGGGAACATCCGCGCTGTCTTTTTCAGAAGCGCTGCAGAGAGCCTTCTGGGAATGAGCACATCAGAAGCATGGCAGATTTACGAGCCAAGGAGAAATATAGAGGATATTATCTCTAGAATACCGCTTGCAAAAGACTTCGTATTCAAGGGCTTTGTAAAAAGAAACAAGCTCTATGAAAGGCTTGAATTTGTCGTGAACGAAGTTGAAGAAGTCAATGTGAAGAGGGAGATTGAGAAGATGATGAGGTTGCGGTGAACGTGAAAGGACCAACGAAAGTGGCTATTACTGACGTCAGAGAGCATATTTACCGTCTCAACCTTTTCTTTCATCAACTTACTTATAGCGCAAACGAGGAGTATGTTCAACGTGAAGAATTCAAACCGATTGACTATTTGAATGGAATACTATCATCATTTGAAATATTGAAGAGCCATGAGGATAATCCGGTTTATTCCCCGGACATTTGGATATCATGCATAAAGAAGGAAGAGGCAGCCCGCATCAGGCCTAAAGACAATGAAATAAGTAATATGAAAAAAATATTTAATTGCGATGATTCTGGTAATTTCACTATAAATAAGGATGGTGTCGGAGAGTGTTGTGCTGTCCTTGCTAGGATTAATGATTATACGCACTGCTTTGATCCAAAATCCTTTTTTACTGCAGACGGCTCGTTCAAACTCCCAATAGTGGATAGAAAAACCGGATTGACATATTACCCAAATTCTTGATAAAAAAATCAAACTATATTTTTCACTCGATATTTTTCAACTTAAAAAGATAACATTCCATTTCTATTTGTTCTCAAAAGCGATGGGATAATATTATGGTTGATGACAATCTCGAGGAGCTTCCTGGAGTCGGGCCTAAAGCAGCTGAGAAGCTGGTGCAGGCGGGCTACAGAGACTATATGTCGATAGCAACTGCTTCTGCTGGCGAGATAGCTGCTGCATGCGAAATAGGCGATGCAACAGCGCAGAAAATAATTGAGTCTGCAAGGCAGAGCCTGAAAATGGGTTTTGAGACTGCTGACGAAATCCTGAAAAAGCGCTCAAAGATAAACAAGATAACCACAGGAAGCAGCTCCCTTGACACTTTGCTCGGAGGTGGCATTGAAACGCAGGCAATAACAGAAGCTCATGGCTCATTCGGCTCAGGAAAGAGCCAGCTTGCTTTGCAGCTTGCTGTTAATGTCCAGATGCCAGAGGATAAGGGCGGACTCAAAGGCAACTGCGTGTTCATAGATACAGAATCAACTTTCAGGCCAGAGCGAATAACACAGCTGGCGCAGGCTCTTGGCTTAGAGCCGCAAAAAGTATTGAAAAATATTTTTGTGGGTCGCGCATACAACAGCGACCATCAGATGCTTCTTGCTGAAAAAGCAAAAGAAATGGTAATGGAAAAGAATGTCAAGCTTATAGTTATTGACTCACTAACTTCTCATTTTCGTTCAGATTATTCCGGGCGAGGCGAGCTCGCTCCGCGCCAGCAAAAGCTCAACCGCCATTTGCATGCGCTGCAGAGAATGGCTGACTCATATAATATCGCTGTTTACATAACAAACCAGGTTATGTCCCGCCCTGATGTGATGTTCGGAGACCCGACTACGCCAATAGGCGGGCACGTGCTCGGCCATGCAGCCATGTTCAGGCTGTACTTCAGAAAGAGCAAAGGTGAAAAGAGAATCGCAAGGCTGATTGACTCGCCATACCTGCCAGAGGGCGAAGCAGTATTTACCATAACCCAGGATGGAATAGGAGATTCTGAAGGAAGAGCAGAGACGAGAGCAGAGCTTAAAGCTGGATTAAAGCCAAAGGACAAGGAAGAGGAAGAGTAAAAATGAATTGGAAACATTAAAATTCACAAAACAATATTTCTTGCATGCTTCCAGAAGGCATAACCCTGAAAGTCGCGCTCCTTACAATTGGCATCTGGTTCTCAAACCCGTTCATACCAGATTTTGGCACGCAGCTGCTGACTGCAACAATAATAGGCTTGGCTCTTCCAAAGAAAGTTGTCAAGCCTCTTGACAGGCTTGTGCTGAAAATTCCAGGAATCAGAAAATTCCAGAAGTTCCTTTCAAAAAACGAGCGCCTGCGGACAATAATACCAAGGATATTCGCAGGCTATGTGATAACTTATATAATAGGCTGGACCCTGCTGGCAATCGGATATTTTCTGTTATGAATTCTTTTCCTGCTCATATCCACCTGCACTTTCCTTCAACGCACTTGCAGATGACTTCGTAGAACTGGGCATTGTAGCACTCGCGGTATTCGCAGGTTGTGAAGACAGGTTCTGTTGTCTTGGACTGGCAGACCTGCCTGGAGCAGCCTCCTGTCACGCAATCTGAGTCAGCCGAGCACGAATCATATGTTGAAGAGCCGCAAAAGCCGGAAATGCTTTTGATTTCAATAATCTCAGCGCTTTGATTGGCAACTCTGATTCTGGCTTCAAATTTTCTTCCAGGAGAAATATTCAAATTCCCTGATTCAAAAGAGAATATGTATTCCCATTCGCCTTCTGAGACGTAGCGCTTTCCTGTCTCCTTCAGGTTATTTCCCTGTAACTGCACGAACTGGCTTGAGCCCGTAACAGCGCTGCTGGCAAGAGCTCCATAATCCTTTTCACCGCAATCTGAGCTGCAGGTTTTTGGCGATTCTGCGCACGAGCAGCCAGATTCCTCGCAGACGCTCTCCTGACAAACACCGTCTCCGCACCTGCTGACGCATCCCCTTGGCATGCCGATGAGAATCATGGCGATTGCAAAGAAAGCTGCGAACAGCAGGATTATTCCGAGAAGAGCGAAATTGGTTTTTTTCTTTTTTGGCATGTTGTCATCACCTTTTCATTTTCAGCGCTTTCAAGGTCTGTTCTGGGTCTCTGAGAAGAGCCAGCATTTCAGGCATTTTAATCATGGTGTAAATATCCGGGGGTATTATGTCATTATTGGGCTTGAGCTCCCTTATTTCTGCTATTTTTCCATAATTCTTGTTTTTTACAAATTTTCCATCAGAAAGCTCAAAATAAGCAGCTCCCTGTCTATTGATGACGCCCTGATAATCTGACTTGTACTCAACTGCGATATCTGCCATCTTCAAATCCTTTTTTGAATGGTTTGTTGTGAAATGCTCTGTATTGGGGGGAACAATGACCCTGTCACCTTTTTTTGCTTTTATAAGAATGATATCAACAGCATTTTTTCCTTCAACTCTCTGGAAAAGAAAATGGGCTTCGCCTTCGAGTATTTCATAAACTTCAGGATATGTCATTCCAGGTTTTGCGATAGCATGCCCGTGGCCAAAGGTCCTGTTTAATTCTGCTCCTCTTTTAAGCGCAGGAATTATGGTTATGCAATATCTCACGTTTAGCTTCTTCAAAAGAGCTTTGTCTTTCTCGCTCCTGAAGAGATGACGGAACATGAAATAGAGCGGAACTTCCATGTGAGAAGCTGCCCATTTCTTGTCGTAAATGGCGACGAGCATGTCCCTGACTCTTCTAATGTCTGCCTTGAAAACCCTGCCAAAATATTCCATTTCATCAGGCTTCATTCTAAAATCACTTGCCCTTGCGCGAAACAGTCTTGTAAATTATGAATATTACAATGAAAATCGCTGCCAAGGCAGTTGATATTGTCGGATCTATCATCGCCGAGAACAGGACCAGCAGTGCAGCTATGATTGGCAGGACAGTTTCCTTCAATTCAAATCTGTTTTTCTTCTGCTTTTTCGTTTTCATGATATTCAACCAGATTTCCACAGACCATGAATATTACAATAGGCGCGAACCACGAAACCTGCCCTCTGGGCCATGAATCCTGCTTCAGGCTTCTTGCCGGGCTTCAGGAATTTCCTGACAGAATTTTCTCCTGAAACGAGCTCTATCCATTCAATATAGTGATTTTCTTCCATGGGATGCGGGACAGAACCGACTCGAACATGAAGCTCGCTGCCAGCTATTTCAAAAACAGGAACGTGCTTCTCCATGCCAATGTCAGAGGCTTTCTCTTCGAGCAGATTCATTGACTGGCCGCAGCAAACCAGCTGGCCACCTCCGGCGTGCAGAACTTCAATTACAATTCCGCAAATATCGCATTTGTAGACCTGCAGCAATTCTGTCATTTCATCATCTCAGTTGAGCCTCTGCTCTGAAAGCTTCAGATGGTCTGTTTCAATTTCTATCAGGGCTTCAAATATCTGCTTTATCCTCGGATTGGAGCATTCTGAAAGAGCCATCCTGTAAAATGCTATTGTCTTATTCTCCCTGTCATGGGATTCCTGAAGATTTTCCCTGTTAGCATCATGGCATATGTCATCTGATTTCGGAATCTCGCCCAGCTTTAGAATTTTCTTCCATATTGTGGCGTGCTCGTTCTCGACTTTTGCAAGGGCCTTGAACAAAAGCTTTCCTTCCTCGTCATCTGTCTTTGCAGCAGCGCAGAAGTAGAAAGCTGTGTTGCTGGCTTCTCGCTTAAGCGCGTTTCTGGCGTTTTCCCTATCTATTTCTGTAAGCTCCACGTCAAAAGTAACTTTTGAATTTTTTGCCTCAACTATGTGCTTCCTGTGCGCTCCGCAGAAAGGGCAGTTTGCAGGCGGCTCCTCGCCGATGTAGGGGTCTCCGCAAATCTGGCATCTCCAAAGCTTTACCATTGCAATCGCTTTTTCAATCTAATCCTTCTATGAAATTATCGACTTCTTTTTCTCCAGCTTCAAGCTCAGCTGCCTGCTGCCTGTCGCGCTTCAGGAGCATTGCCTGAAATTCGCCCATATGGGTTTTCTCCTCTTTTGCGATGTCGAGCAGCATCTCTTTTATTTTAGGGTCTTCTGACATTGCCGCGAGCTGCTCGTATAGGCTGACAGCATCAAGCTCTGCTATCATGCCTACCCGCAAAATTTCCTTATCTATCTCCTCTTTGCTGGATTTCTTGAGGTCTGTTGGTATTTGTGACATCATTTTCAAATCACCTTCAATTTTTATTGCACGTAGAAGTTTTTAAGTTAGTGTACGGTATTCTATTCAAAATTTGGGTTTTATTTGATCTTTTCGAATTCTATATCATATTTTGAAAGAATTCGATTCAAATTTGTACATATAAACGGCGGTGCATCGTCTCTGATTTCTAATTCAACAACCCTTAAAATTTGGTGCCAATCGCCCTTCTGTCCTTTGAACGTATCTGTTAGCCCTATGCTTCCTTTGTTTATGCGTACATAATGAAGATGTTTTTCCGGGTCATAGCTGTTTCCTATTAAAGTAAACACCTCTACTGATTCGTCTAAAAACATCTCTTTGATCAATAATTTCATTTTTTCACCTAAGTAGTAATTGAACAAAAAATTAAAAAAGAAAAAACTTAGGCTATGTCCCTTTCGCTTATTACGACAAAGTCGCCGACAGATTTAACGGTTGAGAATGGGATAAGCAGACGACCATCCTGCTGGTCAAGGTTTATCTGCGTGGCATGCTTGGTCGGCTCTGTGAGAACTATGTTCAGAAGCTCGCCGCTTTCTGCCACAAAGTCAAGGTCTCCGACTATCCCGAATTTCCTGCCGCTCTCTGCGCTGACAACTGTTTTTCCTATGAATTCGCTTCCCCTGCTTTTCAACATTTTTTTCACCTTGATTATGATGTGTAACTTATAATAATTAAAGACAGGCTAAACTTTAAATAACAAACAAGTAATTACAAAACTTTAGCTATATGTTCCCTGCCTCTTTGCCATCAGCCTGCTGCTTACGCTTCCTTGTAGACAATGTCGCCTTTTTCCACAGGTTCCTGTACCTTCATCCCAATCGACGTGCCTGCTTCTGCTGTTTGTATCTGCTCATGTTCCACTTGCATTGACTCCACAGCTTGGTGAAAGTTCGTGACTTTGCCTTTTATCAGTATTTCATCGCCGACTTCCAGCTTTTCTGCAAGCTCAACTACAGCCACATTTATCTTGGGAAAAAAGTGCGTTATCTTTCCAATAGCCTTCTCCATAACAACCAACAACATGAATACATAAATTTCAGCTCTTTTGAGATGCTTTGATTTGCACGCTTTTTATTATAGCTTCTACTTTTTCTTCCAGCTCCTGAAAAGAGCCTGAGTTGTCAATTATGCGGTCATATATGCTCTTGTCAAGCATGTCTATGCCGTAAAGTTTCATGTATCTTGAGCGGTCGCTGACATCGCGCCGCATAAGGTTTCTCAGAGCGTCTTCAAAATTTGCTGCATCGCGCGTGCTTATTCTGCTCGCCCTTACCTCAGGCGGGCAAAAAACAAATATTCTGGAGTCTGCCAGGTTTCCTGCAGCCCAACCTGTGAGTCGGCCGTCAAGCACGACATTTCCCTGCATAGCAAACCTCAGGCTCTCCTTGTCAGCCATATAATCCACCTCGTCGCCCCTTATTTTACAGTAATCCATTATGCTCTTTCCGGTTTCTTTTGCAAGATCGCGTATTATGCCTCCTGTGGAATGATATTCGAGCATCAGGTTCTTGGCAAGCATCCTCGCAACTTCTGACTTGCCTGAGCCGGAAAGCCCAGAGACAGTTATGACCAAGCCGCGCTTTCCACCAGGATAAAGTTGCTTGAGCTCTGACTCCCTCTTCTGCAAAAATTTTATGAATGTCATTTTCATCGCCTTTGTGCGCTATGCGCGCACAGCAATGCTCTTCATCTTCGGCCCGAGAGCATAAACAAAAGTCTTTCCCTGCTTTTCCCTTTCTATAAGCCCGTCTTTCATAAGGCGCTGGAGAATGTTATTGGCGCTTCTTATGGCATGGTCTTTTGACTTGTATTTTTCAAGGCTTATGACATCTATTATCTCGCTCGGCGTTCCTTTTCCAGTGCGTATGGCTTCAATTATCTCGCGCTGCCTTCTGGGAATGGAGCGCAAATCAAATCCAGCTTCCTGATTTTGTTCTGGCTTCGCATAAGAAAAGCCCGGGTTTATTTTGTCTGCGTTTTTTTCTATGGCATCATTGACAGCCTTGTCGCAGAGCCTGAGTATTTCGCGCGGGAATCCTCCTGTTTCCCTGTATATCTCCTTCATGGCTTCTTCTGTGAAGGGATTTGTGAAGGCGCCTTCCTTTGAAACGTATTTTATCCTGCTGTTTATCATGTCAGCTGTTTCCTCTTCAGAAAGCGAGTCCAGAACCACCCTTGTTGTTATGCGCTTCTGGAAAGTTTCGAGCTTGCTTTTCAGCATCTCGTCAAACACGGGCAGGCCTGAAATTATCAGTGAAAAGTTTTCAACCTGGTCTGTGAGCACGCGTATCCACTGGAGAACCTCCACATTTGCCTCGTGAATTTCGTCGCAAAGCAGAACCATGTGCGCATTCTTGAATTTCTTGTTCAGCGAATCAGAAACGCAGCTTATGTTTTTTATGTTAGGCATTATGGGCCTTAAAAATGCCAGGTACCATGGAAGTGAAAAAAGCTCCTTGTTGAATATTTCCACAAATTCCTCCTTGCTTGAGGGGGGCTTGCTTATGAACACAGGCACCAGGTCTTTCCTGCTTTTCAGTTCCTCTGCAAGCCAGCGCAGCGCTGTTGTCTTGCCAGAGCCTGTGGCACCGACAATCAGGCAAAGCTTGTGCTTCTGCTCAACGCATGAAATTAATTTCTGCTTTTGAGAATCGTAGCCGACAAAAACAGACGGTATTATGCTGAGCACAAACGGATTTTTTTTCCATCCTCGCACCTTGAACCAGCTGTGAATTTTTTCAGAGGTTTCTTCGGGGGAAAAATCTTCACTTTCCTTCATCGCTTCTTCATTTTTCTTCATATCTTTTTCATTTTCATTCACGCCTGCTTTTTCATCTTCATTTTCTTTTGCAATTTCATCGCCTGCTTCATTTTTTTCTTCATTCATGTCAGAAAAATCATTTGTGAGAGTTGATGCTTTGTTTTCAGATGATGATTCAGAATTCCCATGCTCCTCCTCTTGTGGCATATACTATTTATGGCTTTGGGGTATTTTAAATTTTACTCTGGCTGGCTTGGAAAAAACCTTCACGTTTTCTTCACAAAACCTTCACGCAACTTCACATTTTAATTTTTTGATAATTTCAGGTCATTTTCAGTTCAGCTAAAGAAAAATCCCCGTGAAAAAATAATTAATAGACCGCCAAAGAAATAATTTGTTATGTAATATAGGATAAATATCAAGAAAATTTGAAATAAATTTTTTTATGCCTTTTGTGAGAGATCAGGTAAGGGCAACAAGGCATAATTTTGCATATTGATATATTTCGTTGATTGTACATACAGCCACGTATAATTATAATAGCAATTTGTGAGAGTTTGTGAGATATAGGGGCCAGAAGATCGGGAAAAATTATTAAAAGTGGGGTAAAAAAGAGTGTTTGAGAGCTTTGTGAAACATTCACGTCTTCTTCACATTTCCTTCACAAACCTTCACATAAACTTCACATATCTTCACGTGAACTTCACGCATCTTCACGCCAACTTCACGCGGCAGAAAGGCAGAAATGAGTATTTGTGGGTCTTTCATGTGAACAAATATGAAGGTTTTATGAAGTTCACATGAACTTCACGTCTTCTTCACATAATCTTCATATAACTTCACGAACCTTCACGTAACTTCACGTTTACTTCACAAAATGTTCACAAATCTTCACGAAAATGGCTTTTCTTCATATTTTTAGAGAAAATAAGGCAAAAACACGTAAAAATCATTAAAAATGTCCATTTTTTGGTGTTTTTTGGTAGTTTTATATGTCTAACACTGAATTTTTGGGCATTTTACGTGAGAGTTGAGGTTTTAAATGTAATAGTAATTATTGGCTCTGGGGCGTACTCTCGATGTCCTTTATGATTTGGGAAAGCTGCAAAATCTGCTTAAGGGTCGCCCCCTCTTCCAGGCGACGAAGAACAGACGGCTTAAGCTTGATCACGCGCATTATCGGCTTTTCATCAGGGCCTAAAGAAATGTCATCCACAAGTGGTCGTAACACCCTGTCAACGCAATTGCCCACTGTAGTAGGGTGCAAACCCGCTTTTAACGCTATTCTACGCAGCCAAACGCCATCAGGATTCTCCGCAAGCACTCTTATTATTCTGGCTAATTTCTGATGGTCCATGCCAACTGGCCGGCCTCTTTTTCTCTTTTTTTCAACAAAAGATTCGTTTTCCATGATTATATTGACAGCTGTCTATTTAAATAGTCTTCAGAAGCTAAAATTTCGAGAAAACGGCAAATCTGGCTATTGTGTTCTCTCTTTACATTCATATAGAGGCTCAGGCATAAATAGCTTCGCTTGAAATATTGCTCGCATTACTATCGAGCAAATTAGCCTGAGCGCAAGGCTTTATTATGGCTGTTGAATCATCTTTAGACTTTTTCCTGAAAACGCACGAGTAAATAACACCAATACCGTTTTCATGTTTTATTATATTTACACTAAAGTGGTCTTCTACTAGGCCAAAACCATGAGATTCTACAATCTCAATAAATCCTTTTTTTCCATCCGGGTCAAGACCATTGATATAACCATCGATACAATCGGTTCCTGGTTTGTCAACATAAGCAGGCTCTGAAATATATAGCCTTCCAAAATCAGAGAGAGCATCATGAAAAGAATGCAATATGCTATTGTTTTCAATAACATCATGTATCATGAAATTTCCCGAATATTGGGGGCCGCATCTTAGTATGGATGCAAATAGGTTCGAGCATAAAATTGCATCAACGTTCCTGAAAGGAATTTTGGAGGCATCTGCTGCGACAAAAGAAAGTTTTTCATTTCCTGCCATTTTTCTAGCTTGTCTGAAAGCCTCTTCATTCATGTCAACTGATAAAACATGATAGTTTCCGGGCAAGTTTTTAATGGCAAAAAGCGATTCCGGGCCGGGTCCGCATCCAACATCAACCAGAAAAGCATCATTCTTTAACTGCATGGAACTCTCGAAAGCTACCATTTTTTCAACAATCGGGCTGAGCGCCATGTCTCCATGCGCTTCGAAATTGGATAATTGTCTTTCATAGAGATCGTCTTCAGTTATCATATGTAACCACTTGAAAATAAACGCTTTTAAAATTAGCGAGCCCAGATTAATTATGGCATATTCTGTTTCTAAGTCAAGGGTCGTTTTCAGCACCCAAAACATAAGGGACTGCATGTGTGACAAGTGTCCGGTTCAGACAAGCAGCAACTGCACAAAGCAGAGCCTGGAAAAGCTGGCAAATGCCATGGTAAATGGCGAGCTGCCAAAGAAAGATGACATACCCAAGCTTTTCTGCTCCACAGGCTCAATTCCCTGCAAGGACATTGACGTTACGCAGGAATGCATATGCGGAAACTGTGTTGTCTGGTACAAGTACATGCTTGCAAAGGAGAAGCCCATGAATTACTACTGCAGGCAAAAAAGGAGATGAAATGGCAACGCTAATGGAAGTTATGATTTTTGGAAAGCCTCTTTTTCTTTACATTGGAATA
Source organism: uncultured archaeon (assembly GCA_964492465.1). Lineage (GTDB taxonomy): Archaea > Aenigmatarchaeota > Aenigmatarchaeia > GW2011-AR5 > JAHLMP01 > CAZBKL01. The sequence continues at coordinate 1,289 of CAZBKL010000004.1, read as the reverse complement.
TTGGGCTTTGCTTTCCTAGTTATGGTCGCAGCAAGCGGGTTCGGGCTGCTGAAAGGAAAAGTAAAGCTCAGCGTCCATAAATGGCTTGCGATAACATTAATAATAATCGCGATTGTCCACGCAATTCTGGGAATTGCGGCTTACTTTTAAGCATACCTGAAATAGATTTTTCTTGCGAATTTTTGGCTGGTTGTCGAAACCAATATCTTTGATGCCCCTTCAGGAAACCTCTTGAATTTGCCGGGATTTTTTTCAATGCCTGCATAAAATCCAATCAGGCTGGCCGTTATCCACGCATAAAATTCCGCTTCTTTAGGTATATTCACTTCTGAATTGCCGTCTGTCTTCACGCTGCATAAATTCCCCACTTGTTTGTGATTGTACTTCTCAGCAAACCCTTCGCCATCGGATATTTTGTAATCTATCATCAAAACACCTGAGATGCCCAAGCAATTCTGCACGGGCTTAAAGAATTACCAGAAGCAGAAATACAGCTACAGAAACAATTTCCAAAGTGCCTGATATCAAATTTCCTGCTTCCATTTCAATCAGCTTTATCTAATAATTAATATAACCAAATGCTTAAAAAATTACTGAAACGAGGATAAATTGTGAAGAATTGCGGTGTAAAAAAATGAAGCCTTATGATAAAGACATCAGAAACGCTCAGGCAGCAAGCAGCAAATTATCTGTTGAATTGCCTTATTTTATTGTGAGCATAGATCGACCTGGCAATAAAATCGACATAACTATTAATTCAAATAAGGGGAATGTGGTGCATCACATTCCCATAAAAATCCCGGAAAAAAAGAATATACCAACCTATATTTAAAATTCTGAAAATCATAGTAATTTCATGAAAGTGCTTGTAACAGGCGGGGCAGGCTTCATAGGAAGCCATGTAGTTGACATGCTGATAAGCAGGGGCTTTGATGTTGCTGTTGCTGACAATCTAAGCAACGGCAAAGCTGAGAATGTCAACAAGAAAGCAAGGTTCTACAAGGCTGATATAACAACACACGAGCTGGTTGATGTTTTTCAGAGCGAGATTCCTGATTGTGTTATCCATCTTGCAGCCCACATAAACCTGCGCAAGTCGCTGGAAGACCCTGCCTACGATGCTGTGCAGAACATAATGGGCTCTCTCAATGTCCTGGAAAACTGCAGGCATTTTCATGTGAAGAAAATCATTTACTCCTCAACTGCTGCTGTCTATGGGGAGCCAAGATACATGCCAGTTGATGAGGTGCACCTGATAAGGCCAACAAGCCCTTACGGCTTGTCAAAAG
>CAZBKL010000003.1:0-26579 GCA_964492465.1 uncultured archaeon | reverse complement strand
GGCGTGGAGCTTGGCATAATGCTGCGCATGCTGAAAAATACAAGCTCGCGCTCTATATTAGGCTTTCTGACAAATGAATTCTCCTCGCTTGGCTCTGTCACAGCAAACAAAGTCTGCCAAGCAATAAAGCTTGACCCGAAGACCAAGCCTGAAAACATCGGCAGGGAAATAGCAGAAAAGCTCCTGAAAACTTTGCAGAGCGCTGACATCCAGCGTCCGCCCACAGACTGCCTGTCACCAATAGGCTCTGAGGAGATGAGAAACGGCTTGAAAAAACAATTCCCTGAAGCAGAGTTCATAGCAACAGAATCACGTCCGCCAGAAGTTTACAGGGGGTATCCTTTCCAGATAGAAACAGCTATAATATATGACACGAAGAACATACCTAACGACAGCGCAAAGCTGATGAGATTTGCAAACAAGGCTCCTCTGCTCTACCAGCAGGGTGCCTGCGCCATAACGAAATCTGTTGTCAATGTTGACTGGAAGCGGTATGGGATGAACCAGAACAAGAACTCACTTCCGGCAGGCCCTTGCATAATAGTTGTTCATATGTGCTCGGTTTGGGTTCCCTTTGTCTCCGAAGGCAAGGAGGCTATCGCCGCTTATCCGGCAATAATAAAGGAAACAAAACTAGCTCTTCAGCAGTGCGCAAGGAAGTTCTCTTTATACCTGTCAGGAAGGAGAAAAGAGTCCATGAACCAGCGGAGGATGGAAATTTTCCAGCGCTATGCCCCGGAGGTGCAGGAATCTCTGAGCAAGCTGATTGAAAAGCCTGAGAAAGAAATCAAGCCGCACCTTGACAAGCTGCTTGAGTCAAGAATGAAGCATAAGGGACCTGAGGAAGATGAGGATGCGGAAGAAAGCTCAAACTCATCGGAAAAGGCAGATATCGAAAACAACAATAGCAATGGGGAATAAGCTCCCCTGCTTTCATAAAATTCTTCTATTTAAAAAAACACAATCAATTATTTCACAGATGGGCACGTAGCTCAGCTTGGATAGAGCACCTGCCTTCTAAGCAGGGGGTCGCAGGTCCGAAACAACCTCTCTTTCTTTTCAAAAAGAAAGAGACGCTGTCCCGAGAGAAAGAAAATAATTCTCTCACGGTCATGTTGATGAATTCCTGCCGCGCCCATCTTTATTTTTTTAGCTCTTTAAATATGGTATGAAATAATTATCATTATAGTTGCAATAGTTGCAAAGTGTTTCAAATGACTCGCGTGATAACTGTTCTTTCTGGCAAGGGCGGGGTCGGGAAGACATTTGTGACAGCCAATCTCGGTGTGACACTTGCTGAAATGGGAAAAGACATAACAATTCTTGACGGAAATCTAACAACACCAAATCTCGGGCTTCACCTCGGAATTCCGCTGTTTCCAAAAACCCTCCACGACGTGCTGAAAGGAAAAGCAAAAATACATGACGCATTATATGAGCATGATTCTGGCCTGAAGATAATACCAGCTGGCATATCATTAAGCGACCTCAAGGGAATTGACGCGAGCGACCTGCCGTCATCGCTGCTGGGAATGCTTGGTGGGACTGATATATTAATGATAGACGCTGCTGCCGGCCTCGGAAGAGAAGCGCTTGCCTCAATAGAGAGCAGCGACGAGATGCTGCTTATCACAAACCCTGAGCTGCCTGCTGTGCTTGATGTTATGAAAGCTGCAAAGCTCGCGAGGCAGATGGGTGTTAAGATAATCGGTGTTGTTATCAACAAATCTTCTGGAAAGAAGTATGAGCTCACAGACAGGGAGATTGGAGACCTGATAGAAGCTCCTGTGATATCCAAGATTCCTGAAGAAGATTCTGTCAAGGAAGCAATATCACTGAGAATGCCTGTTGTGAAATACAGGCCAAACTGCAACGCGAGCATGGAGATAAGGAGGCTGGCATCTTTTATTGCAGGAGAGTCATTTGACTTCAACCTGCCCTGGCACAAAAGGATATTCGGAATGCTTTTCAGGTAAGTTTAGCTCCTGCCTTTTATTTTTGCTTTAAGAGGAATTATATCCCTCTCAGCCTCGTCTTGAAGAAATCTTTTTTTCAACCTTCTCATGATTAAGCATTCCTGATTTTGTATATAAATCTTTAATCAACGAGGTAAATTATTGGCGATTTATACAAGGGGGGCACAACTTTGCCATTTTTCTCGATAATTGTTCTTATTTCACTAAACTTATTTTCATATGCTTCAACCCATCCTCGCTTATCACTGTCTATGATATTTAATTTTATTCCAAAATCATCCTCAGATGGTCTATCGCCATCATTGAAAAGAGGCAAACTCTCTATTATTTTTATCGCATCCTTGATACTGATATCAAGATTCATATGACTATCGTATGAACAACCATGATATTCCTTGGTGATTCTTGCTGATTCATCATCAAATATCGTGATATCTATCTCTTCCAAATCTTGAGCAGGACGCACAAGAATGGGTGTTAATGAGGTGCTGAAATACTTGCTCATTGAATCGCCTAAACCTGGTACAGAAAATTTACGAAGAGATACTATTTTCAGGTATGGACGATTCCAGCAGAAACTTCGATTAGATTCCATGTTTTCATTATAATACGTTTTTATTTTGCAATTATCTTTCAGAAAAGAGAGGCGTCTAGAAATGCAAATATCACATATATCTGAATCTAAGGTATACTCAAAAAAATGCTGTCCTAATTTTTCCCACATAAAGAGCGTACCCAAGAAAAACTATTTAAAACAATAATCTGAATATCACAGCAACTTCAGAATACCAGGCCTGGGCTCAAAGCAGGTCCCGTCTGAAAGCAGTTCGTTGACTGCTTCTTCCACAGAACTTTCGGCAAGCCCTGATTCCTTGATAAGAGTGAAATAATCGCAGCCGCTTCCTATGTCAAGCCTTTCCAGAAGCTTTATCACCATATCCTTTTCGCTGTTTTTGTCAGCTTCCTTTTCCTCAGTTGTCTTTGGCATGTCTTCTGAGAGCACAGCTGCCTCAACCTCCTCCGGGTTTATGCCATATTTCTTTTTCATAAGGCTCTTGAGCTCGTCAAAATCAGAAGTCTTTTTCCTGTTCTCCAGTATAATCTGCCTTTTTCTCTCAAGCTCTCCGTTGCTTTTTTCAAGCTCCATCTTTCTCAGAATAAGAAGATTGGGGTCGCTCACTTTATAGACAGCTTCTGGCATAATGTATGTCTCTTCATTATATGAGCGTATTTTTGCTATGGCATCTACAATATCACCCTTTGAAACATCTGCTATAGGACCAATAGCTTTGAATACCTTCATTCTTATGGTTCCTGTGCCATCATCAATTGTCGCAGACGCGTAACGCTTGTCCTCTGCAACAAATTTGTCAATAATTGTCGCAAGAACCCTGACCCTTGAAAGCCTCTCGCCTGAAGATGTTAATATGTAGCTTGGATTAAATCCATCCTGCTTCATGAACATTCCGCCGCCTACGCTTCTTACGCTAGCCTTCACAGCTGTCATTCTCTTCGCTTCAACTGGCATGGTATCACTCTAATATTGCTCCAAAATCAAAAAGGAGGCCCGCCCTTGGTGGAAACAGCAGCCTGCAAAAAGCGCCCCGCTGCTCTGCTCCATCCGGTTTTCTTCAAGCGCCTGTGCAATAACTTAAGGCTGCTCGGTTCCCCGCCTGACCTGTTTCATTATGGCACATGCCCTGAAGAGCCGAATTTCGACGCTTTGCAGCAGGATTCCTGCAAGCAGATGAATCGCCCTCGGGCTTCAGCTCCCGCATAAGCACGGTTTCGGGTTACAGGCGACGCGCAGCCGCCCAGCCCAGCCTCCGATTTAACTTAAAGTTAAAAATTATTTAAATGCAGGTTAACAATTATAATATTGATCATAATGAGCAGCAAAGGTATATCCCCTCTTATTGCTACGGTTCTGCTAATAGCTTTCACGATGGCAATAGCTGGAATGATGGCTTCGTGGGCCAGCATATTTGTGAGCAGCGAACTGAACAAGACACAAAACGCAGGTGAGATGACGTGCAGCGGCGTAATAAACGTAGATGCCAGATTATATCAGGGAAAGGGGTATGCCATAGTTGACATAGCATCGACATCAGTCGGTTTGAAAGACTGGAAAGGATACCTTTATTACGATGACCCTTCAAAGAACGAGGATGCTAGTTTATCAGATTCCGCAATAGTCCTCAGCACAGGCGACACACGAACATTTAATTTCACAAACTCAAGCGCAAATCCGAGAACTCTTAGGGTATCTGCCGGAAATTGCCCTGCTGCATCAAGAAACGTGGCAATAATTATTGGAGGATAAAGGTTTTTGAATGAAAGGAGTTTCTCCGCTGATAGCGTCTGTGCTATTGATAGCATTTACCGTGAGCGTTTCCATGATAATCATGGGATGGTTCTCCAGCTTTACGAAAACAACCACCTCGAACATAACTTCATCTGCAGCTGAAGCAATAGGCTGCAACAATGCAGGCGTCAGCATCGAGTATATTTACATAACAGGCACAAGTGCCAGTATTATCGTCAAGAACACAGGCTACGTCGCGCTCAATGCCTCAGGAACAATAATCAATTCCTCGGGCGGTGCGTGCTTCAGCGCCCAGACATCCCTATCAAAAGGAAATGTGACGGGGCTGGAACTGACGGGGTGCTATCCATCTAGTATGGGAGGTTCTTCTTGCTCATCTTTCAGCAGAGCCATAGTAACTACTAATTGCGGGGGCATAAGCGATCAGGTGACGAGTACGTCATATGTTACATGCGCTTAGATCATGATGAAATACTTGTTTTGAAAGTGTTCTCAGGAAATTTACTCAGGTTATCTTGATATTTTTATCTTAAAAGTAAAATGAATCATACTAATTAAAAAGGGTATTTTCACTATGACATACAACAAGAACAAGGTCCCATGATCTCCTAAAGCCATCTCTCCGAATGTTTCTAAAACAATGAAATCAAACAAGGCGAAGAACACTTCCCCTGAGATTTCTCTTAGAAAGGTCCTGAGAAAACAAAAACCTTATTTTAAGGGTTAAATTTTCATTGACGTTTTCTTTAAGTATTGCAATACTCATCAATTCCTTTGCATTTGTCTTGTATTGGGCATTCCAAATCTTTGTTCATGAAATCTGGACAAGGGTGAAGCATATTCAAATGTTCTTCTTTCTGTGCGCTTTCAATTTCATTTATTACGACTCTTATCATGTCTTGTATTTTTTTGAGTTCCTCCTGTTTATAACTGACTTCAAATGCATTAATTGATTTATCCAGTTTTGGAAATATAGTCAATATAATACCTTTGGTCATACCATAACTTGAGCATACTATTCCTAATTCTGCGATGTGGTAGCGAGATGGTCTCGAAAGATATGTATCCCAAAAACTAACCGTAGCAATATAGGGTACAATTGTTTCATTTCCAGGAGCTGATGATGATGGCAACTTAAGCCAGTTAAATGGTATCGAAAGTCTATTGTCAAAAACCCTTTCTTGCAATTTCACCTTTTCTTCTGGGCTAAATTGAGTTAACTTTGACTTATATATGGCAGAAGACAAGCAAGTTTTGAAAATAAATTTATCATCCATTCCTTCAAATCCTACCTTTCCAATACCCATGACATTAGTCATAAATTGTTGTCTTGGTGCAATAATGTTATTCGGATAGATTTTTAGAGAACTTGAAGTATCAAAATCTTTAATTTTTTCCTCAAGTTTACTCTTGAATTCATCGGACTGTCTTATATCAATAGCTCGTTTTAAATTTGATAAATCGATTGGGAGGATTTTATCACAACGACACACACCCTCCTGATGAAATTCACAACCATGTACATGGTATCGGCATTGACCTAATCGTGTAAATGATTTTTCTTTTACGCTGCCAGATAGAGATTCATCTAACAATATTATTCTTTCTTTTATTAAGGACTTAATTGCTTCGAAATCTTTGATGGTCACTTCAAATGCCTTTATTTGAAATGGTCTTTTGTCTTGCATAAACAATAAAATGTTTTTTTCAGGGTTGTTTGGATGTAAAGCAGAGTAAAAAACTAATTGCTCAAGATCGTTTGGATATTTTTCAAATATCTCTTGTATCGATTCTGGTATTTTCTCCTTAGTTTTTAATTCTACTATCATATTGTTAATAACATAATCTACCCTTCCCTTAACTCTCGGTATTCCAACATATGCACCGTCTAATAACCCTTCTTCAATTTGTAAATTTGGTAATAGTCTACACCAGTTAGAGAATTTTGCTTGTAACCTATTTCCCATGATTAATTTTTTTGTCAGAGCATCGCTTTTCTTAACGTGAGGTGCTACTATCTTCCAAAATTTTTGTTGCGGGTTAGTTAAATCAGTTAAATAATAATAGCTAATGGGAGCCGGAGACGCATCATTGAGAGATTTTACTGTCTGTTCGATAATAGTGCTCAAAGATATGTTTGGGGTTATATTCTCCAAAAAAATGCCATTTATTTCCAAAATAACATCTCTTACTACCATAGATATGGTATCTTGGCGGATTATAAAAAGATTTGGGATTTATTAGCTTTGTTGATTAAGTAGCCTCTGTTGATAAAGTCGGGTTTGGAGGTCTTTTATTCGTCAAGGAATTTTCTAAAGAATCTCTCGATAGAAGAGCCTTTAGGGCAAAATGTATGGTCTTTGGTAGAAGTTACGTGAATTGAGCCATCTGTATGTTCAAAGACCCTTAACCCATTCACATAAACAGCTTTTCCCGAACTTTTGGTTACTTCTGTTTTTGTTGGACTTGGCATAAAATACCTTATCGAGACCATTTTTTAAGCATGACCCTTGCCAAAATGTTTAAACATTAAAAGACGACCATATGTTTTTAAACTCAATCGAATGAATCTTATTATGATTATTACCAATAAAACCGAAATACAAAAACTCCAGAAAAAATTAGAAAGAGAGTTGAAAAAATATTGTAATAGGTCTATTGCAACAACACTAATTTATCCCGGAGGAAGAACAACAACGAAAGTATTATATTCAAGAAAATTTGATTTCTGGTTTTCGCCTCTCATATATAAGTCTTCTTATTGGAATGGTTTTGGAAAAGGAATCCCAAATTCGGGAGGAAACACTTTGATAACCTGCGAAATTAACATAAAATGGATTCATGGTAAAAGACCCAGCTTTAGAAAGGCTGGTCTGTTCGTATGTGATGAAAAAGGTAAAGTTAGCCTATATCATACTGGGAATATTAGGATACATAATAGACCATCAAAGCCTGTTTTCTGGAAGAATTGGAGAAGAAAAGAATTTGGAGAAATAAACATAAAAGGTCATTCATTGGCTTTTGTTTCAGATATAGATTCTCCAGATATCGCATCAAATATAGGAAAATTCGTCAGTTTTGTAAAAACATTGAAGCCATAGTTTCTACTCAGAAACGATGATAAATTGCATTTATTTCTTCCTCATCCCAGCGAACAGCTCACTCAGTTCTTTAGCCCTTTTCATTTCTCCCTCAGCCTTGTTGTAGAATTTGCTCAGCTTAAACTGCATACAGTTTTTACATTTTTCAGGAGGATTAGCAGGGTCGGCTATTTCAGGAGGGCATTCTTTGTCAAAGGTATTGCATTTCGGATAGTCTTGATGCTGGAACTGCTTTTCGAGGCTCATGGGATGGTATTTAGCCATAGTAACTTTCATCATTTTGCGTCGAGACCTTTCGTTTGCCGCTCTCCTTGCGATAGATTTGCCTCCCATAATTATACCAAAATAAACTTATTTTCCATTTCGTTTGAGAAATTTTTGATAGCTTTTTCTATCTCTTCTAATCGTTCATATTTAAGTGCTTCATAATTCTGTTGCTCTATATCGAATTTACCATCTTCAGTTATAGGTATCACAACATCAAGAGATTCCAATCTTTTTGTATATAGCTTTGCTCCATAACTGAATTGTGCCTTTGCTATTGCTTCTTTGATAGCATACATCATATAAGTTTGGTTCAAATTTGTATCCATTATTTCTATTCCTATAACAACATCGATCATCGTATATTTTGGTTCGCTTCTTAAGAAAACATCGCCTACACTACCATCTGCATTGACAGTTATCATCGGTTTGTCGAATATGATACTATTATTTTTTCTTAACCAATTTTCAGATGCCATTCCTAAATATCCATAAATATTTTGGCTTGAGGAAATGACAGGAATATTTCCTGGGTTGTTATGTATATCTTTTTTACGAACTCTTTTCCCTCTTATTAATTTGAAATACCTTCTATCTCCGAGACTGATAAATTTAGTTTTTTTAGCAGTTATGTCGAGTGTTATGAAATGATTATCGAAAAAATTAGAAAACTTTACAATTTTATCTTTTAATAATTCTAAACGTTCAAATTTTGACATAAGTTTTATTTGTCTGTTAACATCAAATTTATCATCTCTCGTAACAGGAATATTTATTTCTATATTTTCTAATCTTTTGATATACAATTTGGCTCCATATTTAAAATTTGCCTTTGCGAGTGATTCTCTGATTGCATAAACAAGAAATTTTGGTTCAATATCTTTATTTTCTATTTTTATGCAAGTAACATCATCATGAAAGGTATATTTTGGGTTTTCTCTAAGAAAAACTTTTCCTACATTTCCATTAGAATTAATGGTAATCAGTGGTTTATCATAAATGGGTATATTATGTTCTTTGAGCCATTTTTCTGAAATATATCCCAAATAGCTATTAATTTCTTTGTGACCAGAGATGATAGGTATATCGCCAGGATTTGCATGAATTTGCTTCTTTGTAATTCTCATTCCTCTAATAAGTTTAAAATAATTCTCATCGCCGAGTTTCAATATTTTTATATCATCAGTCATTTAATTCACCGTTTCCTTTTTTCAGCTCTTCTATACCATCTTTTACAGATATTAACATAGATTCAACAAAGGATTCAAATTCGTCAAGAGAAATTGCAGTCTGCATTTCCATTAAACCAAGTTCTCTTTTTTCTTTATCGTCCCAGAATCTATTTATGTCCCATCTGCTTTCAATTTTCATATCACTTTTTTTAATTTTTTTACAGTTTAGATTTCTGGGTTCAAATAAGTCTTTATCCAAATAAAAAAGTCTGAATTGTCTAACTAAATCATTTAGGTCTGTTTTACATGATAGTCTTAAAGTATTGCGGGTTTCTCCAATTTCTCTTACCAAATATGCAAAAATATCCATATCAGGTTCATTCAAATCTTTTTTAATTGGGGTTTCTCTCTTAGTAAAACAAAGAATATATGTTTCGTTCGGAGTATTGTAAAAGGTATTTTCAGGTAAATATACTATTCCATCGAGTATACAATTTTTTAAAAGATATTTTCTTACTGATGTTTCTGTTCTCGTTAAAATTCCTATGGGAACTATTACAAAAGCTCGTCCATTAGGCTTCAGTGAATCAATAATCCATCGAAGAAATAAAGATTCTGTCCCTGTTCCTGATTGGTCGTATTCTTCCACCAATATTTCTGATTCTGCAATCTGTTCCTTGATTACTTTAGTTCCTCTCACAGTAAATGGTGGATTAGACAAAATCAATTCAAATCTTTCTTTTTGCGGGAATTCTAATGCTCCCAATACCTTTGTATGGTCTGTCAAAAGAAAAGTTTTGTTCATCAAATCTACAAATAATTGTTTTTGTTTTTTATTCATATCCTTATAAGTCTCTGCCAGATGAATTAACAAATTTGCTTTAGCTAATATATTTGTCTGTCGGTCGACCTCTAAACCAACAAGTTCAACTTTCCAATCTACCCTATTATCCTCTACAATTAAATTATTCTGCAAAAAATTATTATGCAACAGATTTTCTAACAAAAATCCACCGACTCCACATGCTGGGTCACATATACTTGCATTTTGTTGTTTCATTAATTTTTCAGGATTAGCCATGCCTATAATAGCACGAACGATTGTTCTTGGTGTCAAGTATTGACCCAACTTCTTTTGTTTAGAATTTTTTTTCAAGAATTTTTCATAAACCTTTGATTTAAATTCACTATCTATATTTGTTATTTTTCCGAAATTGATAAAGGACTTTATTATTGTCATAAAAGAGGAGTTAAAAGTTTGAAGTGGGTGGTTATGCGTCGCTATCCCAGGTTCAAGAAATGCAAATCCGTCTATAATAGAAGTTGTATCAGAACCTTCTTTGAAGTTAGTGATTGGTGATTTAAATTTAGCCTTTTCAGGAAAAAGGTTTTTCAGCATAGGTCTGACCTTTTGACAATAAAATTCTATTTGTGTTATACCTTCTTGCTGAACAAACTTCTGGGGTTCGACATATAATTTATCTATCCTAAAATTACTCGGTAAAACTTCCAAATCACTTAAAAATTTATACAAGAAAAATTCAACAAAAGTTGACAGACATAGTTTAGGTTCTTCGTGAGTGGCTAACCATATTGTTTGCCATACACTATCTGCTAAACTACTGGGGTCAACTGTAGGGGGATATTTTATCGAATCTGTCTTTATATCTAAATTTTCCCTAACTTTTTTAATAGTGCCTAATATTCTATAATCTTTGGAAAATATCTCATTGGAATCATATATATATCTAACTTCTGTAGATAAATTGTCAGGGTCTGTAATCCAAAGGAATTTTTGATAGTCTGTAACAACGCCAAATTTTGCGTTTAATTGTTGCATATATGTCAAGCATTGTTCAGAAGCTTCTTCTTCCTGTTTTTGTGTTTTCAATTCTGTAGTTTTCTTCCTTTCCACTACTAAAATCACAGATTTGTTATCCAAAATAATTTCATCTGGTTTAGAAGTTTGAGACGCACATCCTTTCCATATTTTAGGTTTGAAAGGAACCTCGGTGATAAAATCATCAATTATGTCACATTGTTTCAATTGCTTTAACGTGGTAGCTCCTAAAATATAATGTTCAAAGCCATTTATTTTATTTCCTTCGTAATGATTATGTCCATTTCTTTTTTTACAGTAGCGTTGAAGTTCTTCGCTCATTTATTATCACTTTCGTTTAGAATCGGATGAATGAACTTCCTGAACGAGTATAGTAGTTTCTTTACCAGCCTTTTCACCATCATTCAATTTTGGTATAAAAATTAATTCTGTGCCTACGTCCCAACCCTTTAGCTTTCGTAATTCAGAAGGAACTGTTATTCTATATCCTTTGGTTATTGCTGGCATAACAAACCATTTTTATGTATTATATGGTTATAATATATCTTTATAGGTTTAAATAACGTTATTTAGAGTTTTAATGTATTAAATATTATATTATTGACATTAAAAATACTATAAAGACATCTAAAGGTTAATTTTGACTAAAATATGCAGAATTAGGCTTTTCGTCTATTCACTTTCCTCCAATAGCCTTTTTCAGCGTCCTTTCCACGAACTCAGAAACCTCTAAATCGTTTTTGAGGCAATATATATCAATAAACCAAAGAATATCCTCAGGCGAACTTCCCATAACAATGTCAGAAGAGCTGACGTGAAAATTTGCTGTCAGAAATTTTAAATTTTTTCGTCTGCTTATTTCTTCCTAGTCAATCTGAGGTTTCTTGGCATGACTATTTGATTGCCTTTATAATCCGCAACCTCAATAAATCCTGCTATGACAGATTGGTCTATTTCTTCACGCTCCCTTTCTCCAAAAGAATCAGCTTTCACGCCAGCAAATCTGCCAACATATTTTGCTAAGTTAAAAAGGCCAGCTGCAATAGCATTTGCTCCAGAATATTTAATCTTATCAATGTTTCTATAAGTTCCATCTAGTTTTGAAGTATAAACGTCTGTATAAACCGTTCTTATGCAATCCAAACCCTCATCTCCAGAACGTTCGATAAGCATTGAGAGATTTGTTTCGAGTTCAAGGTTCACCAAATCAATCTGACGAAATCCGCTGGACATAAAAATAATAGTTTGAGATAGCTTTATAAAATCAAGTCTAGAAGAGGATACAATTAAAAATAAAAGATAGAAATATTATTTTAATTATTCCCCTTTCAGCTGGTCCAGGCTGAATACGCGAACGCCATTTGCCTTGACGCGCTCCTTGTACTTGGCTCCTACCACATACCTTACCCTCTTCTGGATTGCTAGGTCCACGATTGCCTGGTTGATGAGCCCGTCAAATACTATTGCATGAACTCCCGGCGTTGATGTGACAGCTGTCTGCAGCTCTGCTATGGAAGACTTTCCCAGAACCTTGAAATCCCTGCTGATAAGAAAAGCAGACCTGCTTCCGGCAGCTTCAGCCATAATCTCCCTAAGGGCTGCTCTTGGGTCTTCAAGCTCTCTCTTCTGCTCGACAAACCTGCTCATGGGTTCCTGGGAAGAGGGAAAATTTATTTCCTTCTTGACCTGGTCAGCAGGCATTCTTTCCCTGAGAGCTTTGTAGATTTCTTTTTTTGTCAAATCTTCAACCTCCTTGCCCTCAGGAGCGCGCGCTACATAATCAATTTCAGCCAGCTCAAAGAGCTTTTTTAGGTCCAGGTCGCCTCCGCGGTCTCCGTCCAGAAAAGCTGTTATCACTTTCTCTTTCGAAAGTTCTGATATCACTTTCGGCACACTTGAGCCTTCCATGGCTATGACATTTTTTATTCCATTTTTCAGCATGTTTATTACGTCAGCACGGCCCTCGACAATAATTATTTCCTCATAGCTTGTTATATTGGGGCCGCATGAAAGCCCGTTGAATTCCGATATTTCCCAAGTCATTACAGACTGCTTTATATTTTCAGAAATATCCTGCGAATCCTCGCCAGTATAATCCATGAGATTTTTCAGTATTTCCTTTGCCCTGTCGACCATATATCTTCTTTTCAGGCTTCTTACATCCTCAACTTGCAGAACGACTATTTTTGCGTCGCAGGGCCCTATTTTTTCTATTGTTTCAAGGCTGCTGGCTATAAGGGCTGTTTCGCTCATATCTAGGCTAGAAGGTATTGTTATGTCTCCCTCGGCCTTGCCGTCTTTTGACCTTATTGTGACCTCTATCCTTCCTATTCTTCCTGTTTTCTGCAGCTCCCTGAGATCCATTTCAGCTCCCAGAAGCCCTTCTGTCTGGCCAAATATGGCCCCGATTACATCAGGCTTCTCAACTATGCCGCTTGTTTCCAGCTTGGCATGTATAACATATTTAGCAAAAGATTGCGCTAATTTTGTCATTTAATTCACCTTTTTTATTGAAAGCTCATCAAAGAGCCCCTAAAACCAAAGCCAGAACTAGTTTTACCTATGCATCACTCTGCTGAGTGAAACAGCGCCTTTCCCATGAATGGCGTAATATTCATATTAACACTCAAATCATGAAATTAATGAAACTAATGAATATTTTGCAAGCTTCAGAGAAGCTGGTAAAATATCTGCCTTTGGTTATTTTTTATTGAAGCCGAAAGCTTTAAAAGATTGGAGAAAGGCGGGTTGAGCGGACTTTTTGTGGCTTGAAATACATCTCCTGAACCTGTAATTTTTAAGCCTGAATGCCCAATATCTATTCAGGTGTCTGAAATGGCAAAAATAAGCATAAGCGACGTTGAAGGAGATATCAACTACGAGCAAACAATGAAGGAATTCGGAATAGAAGATATAGGGGAATTTATTAAAAAGCTCTCAAAGCACGAAAAGCTGCCGATAATATACAGGCGCGGCATGGTAATAGGGCACAGGGATTTCGGGCAGGTATTCAATGCAATTGAGCATAAGAAGAAGTTTGCTGTTCTCACAGGAGTTAATCCTTCGGGCTCGCTGCATCTTGGCAATCTGCTTTTTTTGCAGCAGGCTCTGTTTTTCCAGAAGCTCGGTGCTGAGGTTTTCATTCCTATATCAAATGACGAAACTTATGTTTTTCGAAAATCCGAGAGCATAGAACAAGCAACTAAGAATGCCATGGAATCTGTGATACCAGACATAATAGCCCTGGGCTTTGAGCAGAAAAAGACAAAAATATTTATTTCAACAAAAACCAGCAGAGCTTACGAGCTCGCCGTAAGGCTCTCCACTAAAACCACATTCTCAAACATAAAGGCGATTTTCGGCTTTGAGAACGAGACCAATCCGGGGCAGATTTTTTACACCATAATGCAGTCTGCGCATATATTGATGCCGCAGCTGGAGGAGTTTGGAGGACAGAAACCTGTGGTGGTGCCCATAGGCATAGACCAGGACCCTTACATGAGGCTGGTCAGAGACATGGCAGAGAAAGCTGGTTTCATAAAGCCTTCTTCGACCTATCATAAGTTCCTGATTGGCTTGCAGGGCGGAAAGATGTCTGGCTCAAAACCAGAAACATGCATTTATCTTTCTGACTCTCCTGAGATTGCGAAGAAGAAAATAATGTCTGCTTTCTCTGGCGGAGCTGGCAGCCTGGAAGAGCATAGAAAGCATGGCGGCAACCCGGACATAGATGTTGCCTGCCAGTACCTGAAATTCATGTTCGAGGAAAGTGATGAAAAAATTGCCGAGATTTTCAAAGATTACAGGAAGGGCTCCCTGACCTCTGGCGAGGTGAAGAAAATGCTCGCTGAAAAGGTGGGCAAGTTTCTGGAAAGCCATGCAAAGAAAAGGGAAAAGGCAAAAAATAATATCAATAAATATTTGATAACCTAAGCATCATTTTATCAAGCCGGATGAATCGATTTATTCAGACATTTTTTGTTCTTTCCAACCAAATTTGTTGTTGATTATATTCTTAGAAATCTGAAAATTACCAACATCTCTTATGACAAGACCTATCCTTTCTATGCTTGTTTCCCTTTGCAAATGGTTTCCGAATTCTTGCACCATAGTTTCTACTGCTTCTTCCAACGGAACACTATACAAACCTGTACAAAGTGTCGGGAATCCTATGGATTTCAGCCCATATTGCTTTCCCACAACCAATACATTTTGTGTGCTTTTGGCGATAACTTTTGGGTTGCAGAAAATCCCACCATTCTTACTAAAATCAACTGAAACCGAGTGAATTACATAATCTGCAGACAATTTTCCTGCTCCTGTCAAATGGGCTGAATAAAGCGGTACCTTGGCTTTTATACCACCTACATCCAAAAGACCACGCTCTCCTACATATCTATTTCCAAGTGTCTGAGCTTCATTAAAAATATCAATTCCACCATCTCTGAGAAATGCAAATTGAACCCCACCACTAATTGCAACCATCTCCAAATCTGGATTGGCTGGGCAAACCAGTGCATCGGCTGAATATTGCGTTATGCTTCCAGCGACGAGTTCGAATGTCTTGCCACCCAAATCATATTTGGCATTTGTCATCATATCACTTATTTACCACTCCACAGTAACCTTTTTAAACGAATATTTTAGACACTTTCATTGGAAATTCTGTTGCATTTCCATGCCTGAGAAATGCAGAAAGCATTTCTGGGCAAGCAAATCAAAATGATTTGCTATGCATCGAATTGCTTTTGCAATTCGAATGTTGTGATAAAGTGACTTTTTAGGCAAAACCTTGTTTCGATTGGAATAAATACCTTGCATACTAATCATAATTATCGTGATTCCAATGTTCGTAAAAGACATAATGAAGACGGAAGTTCTGACCCTCGGAAAGAACGCGACGGTCAAAGACACATTATCTATGATGACAGATAATCACGCAGGCTCTGTTATAATAGTTGAGGGCAGCAAGATAGCAGGGATAGTTACAGAAGGGGACATACTTTCAAAAATAGTTAACGAAAACCGCAGCTTGAGCACGACAATTGACAAGATAATGACCAGGAGCGTAATAACCACAAACCCGAACGAGGAGATAGTAAAGATTGCTGAGATAATGACAGAGAAAAAAGTGAAGAAGCTGCCTGTTGTGCTCAAAAACAAGCTTGTTGGAATCGTGACAATAAGCGACATAGTAGCCTCTGGCATAAGGCTTGAGGAAGAAATACTTGAGAAGCTAGCAAAATGGTTCCCTGTTGCCAAGAACACGAGGGTCGGGGGCTGAAAATTATAAATTCTTTGAAATAGAAGACAAAATATTAAAGTGATTGTGTGATTTCTGATAGCAGCCTACAGAAAGCATCTCTCGTTCTTGCCATAATAGGCATAATCGCGCTATTGCTGATAAGCCAGAACATAGAGCCGCGCCAGGTTGATATAGGTGACATAAATGCAAATCTCATCGGCTACCAGGTTTCTGCCAGCGGCTATGTTAGAGACTTCTACTGGCACGACGGGCATTTTTTCGCAACTCTTTCAGAGAACCGCAACGAAATCAAGGTGGTGATGTTCGAGCGCGATGCAAAGAAGTTTCCTGCTTTGCAGAATGTAACAAAAAACAGCCATATAATTGCGACAGGCTCTGTCAATGAATACGAAGACGAGCTGGAGATTGTGGCAAAAGAAATCAGAATATTAAAGTGAATTTTTCTGAACCTGGCTTGCTTTCTGAACTTGGCGTTTTTCCCCAGCTTGGCTGCATGGGTGCTGGTTCTCTAACCCCCACTATACCCCACTGACCGCCCGGATGCTGGTCAGCAGTGACCTTTTCAAGCGGAGTGTCACAAGTTGGACATTTATAACCAAGCTCTTGCGCACATTTGGCATCAATTGTATAACCAAGATTGGATCGTCTATAGACTGTTTCATGCTTCTTAATTCCTGCTTTTTCATACCATTTTTTGTCATTAGCGTTATCAGCCCATATAGCCTCCAATTCGGAATAATTGATTATAATCACACTTGGCGGCGCTGTGATATGTCGTCTTCTCAAATTTCGATTTTTGGCAATCTCTTCTTTTGTGAATTGTTCTTTAATAAAAGTATCCCTCAGCAATGAAGAAAAAAGGAGAGGAGAAGCGCCAGAAATTATGTTTCCTTCCTCATCAAAAGTAAATCTAGGGTAAACTTTTTCTAGTTTCTCGCCCTCTCTTTCGTACTCTGGACATCTATACCACTCTGGAGACACGTAAAACGCGTTACCTATGTACTCTTTACATATTTGGCAAACAAAATCCCATCTTTCCATAGTTTAAATACAAACGAATAATTTTTTAAATACCAGAGAATACGTGATTCAATTCCCAGCAACCCCGCTTTCTATTGCAGCTTTGCTCACAGCCTTTGCAATTACTGGAACAACAGACTTGTCAAGCGGGCTTGGAAGAATCATATCAGCTTTCGGCTCTGAAACGCAGTCTGCCAGCGCATGCGCAGCAGCAATTTTCATAGCCTTGTTTATCCTTCTTGCGCGAACATCAAGAGCGCCGCGGAAAATGCCGGGAAAAGCGAGAACATTATTTATTTGATTGGGAAAGTCGCTCCTGCCAGTGCCGACCACAGCAGCGCCTGCAGCCAGAGCTTCACCTGGCATTATCTCCGGAACTGGGTTAGCCATGGCAAATACTATAGCATCCTTGTTCATGGATTCCACCATCTCCTTTGTTACAAGGTTGCCTTTTGAGACGCCTATGAAAACATCAGCGCCCCTCATCGCATCTGCCAGGGAGCCTCTTAGGCGCTCCTTGTTTGTAAGCATGGCCATTTCATTCTTGAACCCGTTCATGTCAGCCCTGTCCTCATAAACAATGCCCACGCTGTCGCAAAGTATTATGTCCTTCACAGGAGTGCAGAGGTATTCTTCTATGCCCAGGCAAAGCAGCAGCCTGGCAACAGAAATTCCAGCAGCTCCTGCTCCGTTAATCACAACCCTGAGATCAGATATCTCTTTTCCAACAACTTTCGCGGCGTTGAGCAGCGCAGCTGAAACAACCACAGCAGTTCCGTGCTGGTCATCGTGAAAAACAGGAATTCCAATATCCTGAAGCTGCTCTTCAACCTCAAAGCAATGGGGAGCAGAAATGTCCTCAAGGTTTATGCCGCCGAAAATAGGCGCAATGTTTTTTACAGTCCTGACAATTTCGCCAACATCCTGCGTAGCCAGGCATATCGGGAACGCGTCTATTCCTGCAAATTCCTTGAAAAGAATTGCCTTTCCTTCCATAACAGGAATGCCAGCTTCAGGGCCGATGTTGCCAAGACCTAAAACAGCTGAGCCGTCGCTGACGACTGCAACAGAATTTGATTTTATGGTATAATCAAAAACACTTTTTTTGTCTTTGGCTATCTCTTTGCACACCTCAGCAACGCCCGGGGTGTATGCCAATGTCAAATCTTCCCTGGAATTTATGGGAACCTTTGACCTGATTTCAAGCTTTCCACGCTTATCCTTATGGAGCCTTAGAGCCTCCTCTCTTATGTTCATATGAAAAACACCAGAATCTATTTTGCCTTTCCCCAATCCCCCCTTAGCTGGGCTTTGCCTGAAATGCTCTGCAAGTAGTTGAAAGCGCTGAGCCCTGCGATGGCGCCTTGGCCAGCTGCAATCACAAGCTGCTTGTACGTGCTACTTGCCACATCGCCTGCAGCAAACACGCCTGGCTGGGATGTTTCGCACTTGTTATTGATTATAATCTCGCCAAGCTCGTTCAGCTTCACAAAGTCCTTTACCCAGTCTGTCTTTGTTTCATATCCTATTTCAACAAACAAGCCGTCTGCTTTCAGCTCTCTTTTTTCATGCGTATTGACATTCTCTATTTCAACAGCAGAGACAAACTTTTCGCCCCTGACCTCAGTCGCAGCAGAGTTCAATATCATCTCTATTTTATTATTGGCTTTTACCCTGTCCATAGTTGTCTGGTCTCCCACAAACTCTTCCCTGCGGTGCACAATATACACTTTTTTGGCAAATCTCGCCAGTATTTCAGCTGCTTCCAGCGCAGAATTGCCGCCTCCCACAACAACAGCTGTCTTTTCCCTGTAAAGAGGGGCATCGCAGACAGCGCAGGTTGAGACTCCCTTGCCAAGAAACTTGTCCTCGCCAGGAACTCCGAGGTTGCGGGGTATTTTTCCAAATGCCAGTATCAAAGTTCTTCCCTGGTATTTATCTCCGGTTGCAAGAATGATTTCAAAAATGTCGCCGGACCTGCTGACTGACTGGACCTTGCCAAAAGCCTGCTCAGCAGAGAACTTTTTCATCTGCTCCTCAAACTTCTGGGAAAGCTCCAGGCCGCTTATTGCCTGGTAGCCTGGATAATTCTCAATATGTTCTGTTAGAAGAATTTGGCCGCCTATGTTCACAGTAATCATTATTGTCCTGAGCTTTTTTCTTGAGGCGTATATTGCTGCAGCCAGTCCTGCCGGGCCCCCGCCAACGACAATAACATCATACAACTCTGCCATCAAATCACTGGTCTTTGCCAAGAGCCCTCTCTATCTCAGGCCTGTTAAAGCCGACTATGATTTCGCCGTTAATTTCTATAACAGGCACACCCATCTGCCCGCTTTTTTTCACCATCTCCGCAGCCTTCTGCTGGTCTTGCTCCACGTTCACTTCCTCGAAGCTTATGCCCTTGTCCTCAAAGAACTTCTTTGCCATTGTGCAGTATGGGCAGTGGCTTGTTGTGTATATCCTGACTGTCATGATAATCGCTTTATTTACTATAAAACTCGGATATTTTAATAGGTATTATAACAAGAATCGTTAATTGGCGAAAGGGACATGCTGGCATGTCAGCAAATTCATAGACTCCCCTGAAAAAGGGAAATATATCGCTATTATCGGTAAAAGATGATATAGATGATACGATTAAATAAAAAACTCAAAATATCAACTGAAAACAAAAACCTGAGCATTTTTCCTAATTATCTGTTTGGCATCGTTCTCACATCAAAATTAAAAGAGCATTTAGGAATTTCTTATCCCCCGATGTTCTGCGAATATCGGAACGATTCAAATAGGTGGGCAAATGATATTATATCAGCCAATGAAAATGCGGAAAAAGTATTAAACCGAATAATTAAAGATAAAAAATTTATCAAGAGAATTATACGCCTTTATGATAATTCTGAGGAAAAAATTACAAATATTTGCAAATCGATTGAGAAAACTGATTTGACAAAATTAAGTAAAAATAATATCATAGGAAAATTCAATCTGTTTATTGAATCTTATTGTGAAATTCTTGTTTACGGGTGGTTACCCATAGCTTCAGAGGGGTTTGACAGCAGTTTTACGAATTTGCTGAAAAAATTCATTCAGAAAAGGATAGGGAACCGTCCTGAAAAAATTAACGATTATTTCGTGGTTCTTTCAACCTGCATGAAAGAAACAAGGAGGCAAAAAGCAGAACAGGAAATCCGGCGATTTGTTATTACAAATAAAAATAAGAAATGGTTCGGAGAAATAGGAAAACTCAAGTATGATGAGAATCCGGTCAGATTTAACGAAAAAATCCGATTGTTTGTAAAAGATTACCTGGAAAAATACAGCTGGCTTACTTTTGACTACGAAGGGCCTTTGATAAGATGGAAGGATGTTATGAGCAGATTGGATGAAGTTTTTCAAGAAACCGGGAAAGGGAACAGGGAAATGGTGCAGGCGAGACAGAAATTATACGGGGATGGATTGAGGCTATCAAAAAACCGGCTTTACAGCAGGTTATTCGAGACAATGAGAGAATTCATATTCCTGAAAAACAGGCAACAGGAAACCTTATTTTACTCTCATTATTGCCTGGGTAAACTGCTTGATGAAATGGCATCCAGACTCGGGTTTGATATTAAATTAATAAGGAGCATGACTGTTGAAGAAATAAATATAGGCATCAAAGAAAATATCGTCGAAAAGAATAAAATACGGGAACGCTCAAAACATTGTATAATTGCTTTTAAAGGCGGCTCTTTTGAAATAATAACAGGGAAAAATGAAATCAGATTATTTTTAAAAGAGAATCTTGAAGAAGAATTTATTCGAAAGCTGAAAAAAATTGTCGGACAGCCGGCATGCATGGGACATGCAGAAGGCAGAGTTAAAATAATTCAATCGCCTGAAGATATGAAAAAAATGAATAATGGGGACATATTGGTGTCCTCAAAGACCTTCCCGGGTTTTCTTCCTGCGATAAGAAAAGCATCAGCCATAGTAACAGATTATGGGGGCATAACTTGCCATGCCGCAATTGTATCAAAGGAGCTGAATATACCGTGCATAATAGGAACTAAGAATGCGACAAAAATCCTAAAGGATGGTGATCTGGTCAGAGTAGATGCTGTGAAAGGGGTTGTTAAGAAAATATCCGACTGAACTGTAATTTGCCCATGTTTTTATTTATGTTAACAATTTAACTTTTATTCCGCATCACAAATATATTAGTAATCAATGTGATTCCTATGAAACCCATCTACATGGACTACGCAGCCACGACTCCGGTCAGGGAGGAAGCGCTTAAAGCCATGCAACCATGGTTCTCAGATAAATTCGGAAATGCATCTTCTTTGCACAGCTTCGGGCAGGAAGCAAAGAAAGCGCTAGAAGAGTCCCGTAACAAAATTGCCGCAGCAATTGGTTGCCAAGCTAGCGAGATAATATTCACATCTGGCGGCACAGAATCCAATAACCTGGCCCTGAAGGGCTTTGCTTTTGCAAACCGCAGCAAGGGAAACCATATCATAACATCAAGCATTGAGCATCATTGCGTTCTTCATGCGTGCGAGTGGCTTGAAAAAAGCGGCTTCAAGGTTACATACGTGCCTGTTGACAAATACGGGTTTGTAAATCCAAAAGACGTTGAGGCTGCCTTGACAGAAAAGACAATTCTTGTTTCCATAATGCACGCAAACAATGAAATCGGCACAATAGAGCCAATTGAAAAAATAGCAGAAATCTGTCGAAAACGAGGGATATGCTTTCACACAGATGCTGTGCAGAGCTTTGGCAAGATTCCCATAAATCTCAGCAATATTGACATGCTATCAATTTCGTCGCATAAGATTTACGGGCCGAAAGGCGTCGGTGCGTTATTCATCCGAAAAGGAACCAGTATTGAGCCAATATTACACGGGGGCGGGCACGAATCAGGGCTTAGAAGCGGCACAGAGAATGTGGCTGGCATTGTCGGCTTTGCAAAAGCAGCTGAGCTGGCTGCCAAAGAATTTCCACAGGAGAGCAAAAGGCTTTCTGGGTTGCGAAACCGACTGATAAAAGGCATACTGAAAATAGAAAATTCCAGGCTTAACGGCCATCCTGAGATCAGGAATCCCAATAACGCAAACTTCTCATTTGACTTCGTAGAAGGGGAAGCCCTGGTTTTGACCTTGGACAGCATGGGCATTGCAGCTTCAACAGGTTCTGCTTGTTCTTCCAAGTCTTTGGAGCCCAGCCATGTGCTGACAGCAATCGGCTTAAAGCCAGAGCAGGCTCACGGCTCGCTCCGCCTGACTATTGGAAAATACACAACACCTGCAGACATAGACTATGCAATAAAAGCTGTTTCAGAATCTGTCAAAAAGCTGAGAAAGATTTCGCCGTTCAAGAAAGGATATGAGTGATTTCTGATATTCTGTTCACAAAGCATGAACAAAATGTTTATAAATCGTGAACAACATATTCAATGCATGAAAATTGAAGAGCTGCTCTCAACGAGGGAGAGGATAATGATAATTGAATATGCCCTGTACAAGACTGGTGAAATAAGCACAAACAGGACTGCAAAAGAAATAAATGTCAGCAAGGGACTTGTTTCCAAATTCTTTGGCATAATGGCAAAGGAGGGGCTTCTGAAAAGGACTGGAAACAAGTTTCTGTCTCTGGATAACATGAGGTCAAGGGCAATAAAGTTGCTCCTTAACATGAGCAGAATAGACTGGAATATTTTCAAGAAATATGAATTCGTAAAGAGCGCTGGCATCTACGGCAGTGTGGCTAAAGGAGCAGATACTAAAGAATCTGACATAGACATTTGGATATTCATCAAAAAGACCAGCGAAGAAAGAATGGCCAGGCTTTCAGCAGAGTTAAGAAAAGCATACGGGAATGTGAGCCCTCTATACCTGACTGATGAAAAAATAAGGCATCTGAAAAAAACAGATGCTGTCTTTTATCATTCATTAATATTTGGGTCAATGGTGATATTTGGCGATGGAATTGAAAAAATTTGATTATGATGACTGTATGAGAGAAAAGCTCCTGAGAAATATACCGCCCTCTTACCAAAAAGCAAGCGGTAGCATTTTGGCTGCCAAGAGGTGGCTTGAAGAAGCTGAAAGAGGCGTTAAAAACGGCACTTTCATCTCATCTGTGATTTCATCTTACCTGGCTATGTTTCACTCATCACGCTCAATTCTTTTCAGGGACGGTTTCAGGGAGAAGAGCCATTACTGCATAGCAAGGTATCTTGAAGAAAAATATGCTAAAAAGGGCCTTTTGGAAATGAAATGGATAGAGATTCTTGATCACTCAAGAGAGACCCGCCATGACAGCCAATATGATGTAGATTTCTTTGCTACGAAAGAAGACGCAGAATCATCGCTCATGATTGCAAAAGAATTTGTGAAGCGCATGGAAGCTTTGTTAAAACAATTTAGCACATTACGAAAATTGTGATTATTATGACCGCTCATAAAAAAAAGCGAATCAAAAAACCCGGAATAAAAGCACTCTGCCTGCTTTCAGGTGGCTTGGATTCTGCGCTTGCTGCCAAGCTTGTGGCTGAGCAGGGAATTCAGGTGACAGGTATCTGCTTCACATCACCTTTCTTTTCAAATAATGGAAAATTCGCGAAGAAAATTGCCAGCAGGATTGGCATTGGCCTGGAAGTGATTGAGCTTGGCGATAAATATTTTGAGATGATACGAAAGCCGAAGCATGGCTATGGTTCGGCATTGAATCCATGCACAGATTGCCATATTTTCATGCTAAAGGAAGCTAAGAAGTTAGCTAAGAAGCTTGGTACAAAATTCATTTTCACAGGCGAAGTTCTTGGGCAGAGGCCAATGAGCCAGCAGCTTGAGCAGCTGAATGCAATTGAAAAAGAAGCTGGCTTGAAAGGCAGGCTTCTTCGTCCGCTTTCAGCAAAGCTTCTTGTGAGGACAGAAGCTGAAAAGAAGAAGTGGGTTGATGTCAGCCAGTTTCCTGCTATATCAGGCAGGAGCAGGAACGAGCAGTTCGCTCTTGCAAAGCAGTTCCGGATTCGCGGCTTTTCATCGCCATCTGGCGGCTGCCTGCTGACTTGCCATGAATTTGCTGCAAAAGTCAGGGATTTGTTTGAGCATAAAGAAAAGGCTTCTGCAGCAGACATCGAGCTTCTCAAGATTGGCAGGCACTTCCGCTTTGGAAAAAGCAAAATAATTGTGGGCAAAAACTTCCAAGAGAACATGATGCTTATGAAAGCGAAGTCCCCAGAAGACTGGTTTTTTGAAGCTGAAGAGAAGATACCTTCGCCAATAACCCTGCTGCAAGGACAGAAAGGCAAAGCTGCTGTGGAAAAAGCTTGCCAGCTGACTGGCTATTATTCTGATGCAAGAGGGAAAAAAATAAGAATAAATTACGGAAAGGAGAAGCTTGACAAATTCATAAAACCAAAGCCGATTTCAGAAGCTGCTGTAAATGAACTGCGGATAATGTGGAAAAAGCCCTGACATAAAGACATTTTTTTGACAGAATACTTCATTTATATATTTGTAAATTAGCGACATTTTTTTGGTCAGGAATTATCATCTCTGTCGTGACAGCGACATTCCCAGGTCTGGCTGAGATTAGAAGATTCTTGGGAATTATAACCGCCTCATTAAAAGTCCACATACCATCATATATCCCCAACACATCACCATCGTCTGCTTTTGCTAAATGATAATATATGGTCGCTAGACAGCCCATTCCTGTGGTAGGAATTTTTTCAAAATACATACTCATTGATATATCGGCAACAGAGATGCTCCCTTTGACAATATGTTTTGGACACACAGAATTGGGATCACGAATTTCCCCAACGATTCGCATATTTTCATCAATTAAAACTTTCCCCATTTGATAATTTTTTTTTCCCAAAATAGAGGTACAATCCTCGAATTTTGTATGGTTCAGGATTAACAAGCCCCTTTTTTAATTGTTCCGCGTATTCGTCTGCGTTCATAATTGGGGTGTATTTTTTAATTATTTAAACCCTTTTTATGCACCATGGTCTACTTCAACAAAAATATGTTCGCATACCCCAAAAGTAAAATATAAAAACATGCCAAGCATATGTTTTAGAATTGATGATTCAAATGATATGCCTGATAGCCCTTTTTGTATTTGGTTTAATGAGCATCTTCAGCGTGAGCTTCAGGCCTTTTGCAAAGGAGGCGTTTAACTGCGTTTTCAGAAAGATGACATTGCGAAAATGCGACACTGGCTTTGACCAGAAGATGAAAGCAGGCATCACGGGAAAGCTCATGAAGAGAAGCCCGAAGCTTGCCGGGTTTGTTTACAAGCATTTCGAACTGATTTCATGGTTATTCACCGTAATCATGATTGTCAGCCTGATTTATTCAGCAATTGCTGTTTACAACCTGGTTATTCACGGCACGTGCACGCCAGAGTCTCCGGGCACATGCATTTTAAAGCCAAGCGGAACCTGCGATGTGTAGGTGGTTGAATGTATTCTGAAAAAGTCATGAAGTATTTCAAAAGCCCCAAGAACATGGGAAAGATAAAGAACGCAGACGGCGTCGGGAAAGTGGGAAATTTGGTATGTGGTGATATTCTCGTTCTTTACATTAAGATCGCAAAGAAAAATGGTAAGGAAATAATTTCCGATATCAAGGTCGAGACATTGGGATGTGCTGCAGCAATTGCCACTTCTTCAATGGTGACAGAGCTTGCTAAGGGCAAGACTCTGGAGAAGGCAATGAAAATATCAAAAGACACTATAGCAAAAGAGCTTGGCGGTCTTCCGCCAATAAAGCTGCATTGCTCTGTTCTTGCTGTGGATGCATTGAAAGAGGCGGTCTATGATTATTACACAAAATCCAGGAGGCCTGTTTCAGCAGAGCTTGAGAAGGAGCATATTCAAATAAAGAAAGAATATGAAAACGTGTGCCAGAAGCATGGGTGAATCCAATGGACAAGGAATCCATGCTAAAAATTCTGAAATCAGAAAATTTTTCTGATAGAATAATAAGCGCCTTTCATGATGTGAGAAGAGAGGATTTTGTTCCTGATGACATGAAGAAATATGCTTATGCAAATGATGCATTGCCAATAGGGCATCAGCAAACTATATCACAGCCATCTACAATAGCATTCATGCTCAGCCTGCTTGAGCTAAAAGACCAGCAGAAAATACTTGAAGTCGGCTCTGGAAGCGGTTATGTTCAGGCTTTGCTTGCAAAAATCTCAAGAAATTCTGAAATTTACGGCATTGAAAGAATCAGGGAGCTTGCTGAAAGGTCAAAAGCAAGCCTGAAAAATTTCAGCAATGTGCAGATAATTAATGCTGACGGCTCAAAAGGGCTGAAAGAGAAAGCGCCATTTGACAGGATTTTGGTAAGCGCAGAGTGCAGCGAGCTGCCTGAAGCTTTGATAGGGCAGCTCAAGCAAGGCGGAATCCTGGTGATACCTATAGACAATTCCATAATAAAGCTCAGGAAAAACAAGAAGCTTGAAATAGAGGAACATCCTGGATTTGTTTTTGTGCCGCTGGTTAAGGATTGACACATAACTAATGCTTATTCAAAATCTTTTTCCAGGACGATCTTGTTGGTCAATCCATATTCGTGCTTGCTGATTATGCCCTTTGCAGA
>CAZBKL010000002.1:0-35446 GCA_964492465.1 uncultured archaeon | reverse complement strand
CAAAGGAATCCCTAATCTGCTTAGCGAGTATGATACAGAACCTCCTTTTGCATCCTGCGGCTTGGCAGCATCTTCTTCCAGGCAAAGCGATTTTATGCGAACGCTATTAAAATCAGCGCTGCCAAATCCAACGAGCATTGTTCGCTGGAAGCTCGTTATAGCAGAGCCATCCAGGACTGTTTTTCTCATCACATGAATTTCATCAGGTATTTCCAGTCCAAGCATGACTGACAAACTCAGTGAAATCCTGAGCGCTTCATCATTAACCTGGTGAGGCGGCTCATCGTCCGTATCCACTAAACACGCTTCGCCTTCATAGCCATGGTAAACAAATTCCCTGCTTCTCAGGAATTCGAAAAGAGCAGCGCGGTCAACTTTGCCGAGCTCGCCAACAGCAGGCCGCAGTCTTCTGTGAATTTCAAATATCTGGTTTTGTTCTTTCATTCCTGTGCTGCAATTGCAGAAAAGCTTCCTTATGTTGAGCTGCTGGTGAATTTCCAGACCAATTTTCAAGCCAAGAGAAGCGTAATCATAAGCCATGAATTATATTTGCTCAATTAAAATAAAAATGCCCTATACAAGAAATAATTCATGGGAGTGCAAATATCAGAGATATTACCAAAGCGCCAGACAGAGATTGATTCTATGGGCAGCAAAATAATAGCTGTTGATGCATTCAATTGGTTGTATCAATTCCTGACATCCATTCGCCAGCCAGATGGCACGCCTTTGAAGGATAGCCATGGCAATATTACATCACACCTTTCAGGCTTGCTTTATCGCAACGCCAAACTTATTGAGAATGGCATAAAGCTTGTTTACGTCTTTGACGGCAAAGCTCCTGAGCTGAAAAAGACCCTCGCTGCAATGCGCCGTGAAATTAAGGAGGAAGCAAAAGCAAAGCTTGCTGCTGCAATTGAAGCCGGTGATGAGGAGGAAGCCAGAAAACAAGCTTCCAGAACTTCAGAGCTCACACCAGAGATGATAGAAGAAAGCAAATCCCTGCTGAATGCTCTGGGAATTCCAATAATTCAGGCAGAGGGCGAAGGCGAGGCGCTTTGTGCGCTGATGTGCAAACATAATGATGCTTATGCTGTTGCCAGCCAGGATTTTGATTCACTGCTTTTTGGGGCGCCGAGAATGATAAGAAACCTCAACATAACAGGCAAGCGCAAGATAAGGGGCAGGGAGAGTTTCATTTATCCCGAGATGATAGAGCTTCAGGAAGTTCTGAGCAGCCTTGGATTAACTCATGAGCAATTTATTATATTAGGAATCCTGATAGGAACAGACTACAATCCCGGAGGCGTTAAGGGACTTGGTCCTAAAAAATCCCTTAAGCTTGTCAAGGAATTTCAGACATTTGACAAAATATTTGAAAATGTCAAATGGGATTTTGAAGTTGAACCCAGGATGATATTTGAAGCTTTCAAAGAAAAAGAATATCCAAAGCCTGCTCTTGAATTTCACAACGCTGATGCAGAAAAAGTAAAGAAAATCCTGTGCGGCGAGCACGATTTTTCAGAGGAGCGCGTGGATTCAGTTATTGGGAAGCTGGCAGAGAAAGCCAGCCAGAAGTCGCTCGGCTCTTTCCTAAAGAGTTAAAGCATTAAATTTCTATAACGCCGTAATATTCCTATGGCGCTTAGATGCGAAAAAATGGCAAAGAAAATTCCAGCAATCCGCGCTGCTATTGCCAAGGAGCTCGCCAGCCAGGGCGTGCAGCAGGAGCGCATAGCAGAGCTTCTTGGCGTGAGCCAGGGAGCTATTTCCCAGTACATAAACAAGCACCGCGGAAGGGATTTGTTTGTGGCAGGCTTCCAGAATGAGATAAAGGAAATATGCCAGAATCTGGTCAAGGACAAAGCTGTTTTGGAAAAGGAAATCTGCGCTCTGTGCAAAAAAATTGAAGCTTTTTAAGCCTTAAATGCTTAATAGTAAAAACAGGTGCATTCATGCCCAAACACGAACATCACAAAAAAGAAAATTCTGAGCAAAGAGAAGAGCATGCTGAAAGCAGAGCCGAGCATGTTCATGCAAAAAAATCTAATATATGGATGCACACCACTGCCATTCTTGTTATAATTTTGATAGCCTTTTTTGCTTTCACTTACGCTATGCCAAAAGCTGGCGCTTTCAAGACAGCCACTGAGTGCAGCACAAAGGCAATAGATTTCCTCAACACGAACCTAGTGAGCCCGGGAACATCAGCTTCTCTGGAAGAGGTCAAGGAAGTCGCTGGGGTTTATGAGATAACCACAAACTACCAGAATGCTTCCATCCCTGTTTACATGTCAAAAGACTGCGAGATGCTCTTTGTTTCAGTCATAAATACATCGCAAGAGATTCCCAGCCAGGAAGAGCAGCAAGCACCAGAAATGCCGAAGACAGCAACGCCTGTTGTGGAGCTTTATGTGATGTCATTCTGTCCTTACGGAGTCCAGGCTGAGCAGCTTATGAAGCCTGTTGCTGATTTGCTCGGCAAGAAAGCTGATTTCGAGGTCAGGTTCATAGCTTCTGTAGCTGGAAATGTCACCAATTCTGTGCAGTCCCTGCATGGATTAGAGGAAGCCAAGGAAGATTTGCGCCAGGTATGCATAATGAAATACGCTCCTGGCAAATACTGGTCATATCTCATGGACATAAACACAAACTGCTATCCCAATTACAGGGATTCTGCAGTTATGGATGCATGTTGGAAGAACGCTTCAACAAAACTTGGCATCAACGTTTCTCAGATAGAAACCTGCGCTTACGGAAGCGAGGGGCTTGAGCTCCTGAAAGTTGATGAAACACTCTCAGCACAGAATGGCATCTCAGGCTCGCCTACAATAATAATAAACGGCGTCATGTACAGCGGAGCCCGAAACTCTGATGCTTTCAAGCAAGCAGTCTGCTCTGCGTTCACAACAGCCCCGTCTGAATGCAACCAGTCGCTTTCAACCGCAGGCCAGGCAGCCAGCGGCAACTGCGGCTGATTTCTAAATTGCTTTTATTAACCAAAATGCCATCTTATTTTATGCCCGAGCTGAAAGAAGCCTCTTTCTATGAAAAAAAAGAATCCGGAGTCCAGTGCCAGCTATGTCCGCACTTCTGCTTTTTGCCTGAAAATAGCATCGGCAAATGCGGCGTCCGCAAGAATATTTCAGGCAAGCTCCGCTCGCTTGTTTATGGAAAGCCGTGCTCTGTGGCAGTTGACCCGATTGAGAAAAAGCCGCTATTTCATTTTGCCCCCGGCTCAAGGACGATATCGATATCAACAATGGGATGCAATCTCTCCTGCCTGCACTGCCAGAACTGGGAAATATCACAATATCCTAAGCTCTATCATAAGATAGTCGGCGAAGATATTTTGCCAAAAGAGCTGTTTGATTCTGCAGTGAAGTCAGAAACTGCAGGCATGAGCTGGACATACACAGAGCCCACAATGTTTTTTGAGTACTTCTTTGACACGGCAATGTTTGACATAAAGAGGAAATTCTACCAGGTATGGGTCACAAACGGCTTCACAAACATCCCTGTAGTCAGGGAGGCCTCCAAGCTTCTTGACGCAGCAAATGTTGATTACAAAGGCGATGATAAATTTTACCAGGAAATTTGCTCAGCCAGATTAGAGCCGGTTCTGGAAGCTATGAAAGAGTACCGCAAGCTTGGAGTATGGATAGAGATAGCCAATCTGCTGATACCTGGCAAGAACGACAGCAAGGACCAGATAATTGAAATGTTGAAATGGATAGCTGATAATCTTGGCAGGGAAGTGCCACTGCATTTTTCCGCTTATTATCCTGCTTACAAGATGAATATTCCAGCTACACCTGCTGCCATAATAGAAAAGGCAATCAAAATAGCAGACGATTATCTGGATTATGTTTATGCAGGCAACATAAGCAGCGACAGGGAAAGCACATTCTGCCCAAAATGCAAAACCCTGCTAATAAAGCGCGAAGGATTTTTCATAAGCAAGTTTTCTCTGCTGAGAAAGGGCAATTCTTTCAAATGCCCGAAATGCAGCCATAAAATCCCGATAGCAGGAGCCAGATGGTTGTCGAAAAGCCTGCCCTCATAATATTTCAAAAGAATGAAACTCGTTTTTGAATTCTTCATCTTCCTTTGTCAAAGCTTCAACAGAAGCTGCATCGGGACCCACACGCAGCTTTGCGAGGAATTCTTTGAGGTCATGCTCCTGGCCTTCGACCACGAGCTCGACTCTGCCGTCTGGAAGGTTCCTGGCAAAGCCCTTTATTTCCAGAAGCATTGCGCATTTCTTTGTGAAAGAGCGGTAATTGACGCCCTGAACCTGGCCGGAAATAAAAATATGGAAGCGCTTCATCATACAAATCAATTAAATATGGACCCAGCGGGATTTTCATCGACTTTACCGTCTTTGCTTTTTCTTTCCTGCAGAAAGCAGAGCTTTCTTAAGGTGCCGAAATGCTTTTGCATTTCGAGCATACGACGGGGTTTCTTTCTCGGTAAAGAAAGAAAAACCGTTTTGAACCCGCAACCTCTACCATGCCGAGGTAGCGTCATGCCGTTAGACCATGGGCCCGATTGCTAAAGTTATAATTGCGCATAGGATTTATAAGTTGCTCGTAAAATAATAGATATGGTTCTTGAAAAGGTACTGCCTATAATTGTCATATTTATTATCGGATTTTTGCTGAAAAAATTCAAAATATTGAAAAAAGAAGATTCCGGGGTTTTAAGCAGGCTGATTCTGAACATCGTGGTTCCGGCGATAATAATAGATGCTATATGGAGCATGAGTTTTGAATACAGCCTTTTCTTCATCCCGCTTTCAGCAATAATCATCGTAGCCTCTCTTCTTTTCATAGGATATTTTTCAGCTCAGGTTTTAAGGCTAAAGGGAAAGACTTTTGCCTCTTTCATAATAACTTTTCCGACACTCGAGATAGGCACAATAGGATATGCTTTCATGCTCGCAGCTTTTGGTAAGATTGGGCTGTCGAGAATAGTGATATTTGACGCTGCTAATATTTTCTTTGAGTTTATCGTGATATACACACTTGCGAATATTCTTGGAAAAAAGTCATCTGACATTTTTCATAGCATTTCAAGTGTTTTCAAAACCCCGCTTATATGGGCAATAATATTAGGAGTTTTGCTAAACATCAGCGGATTCAGGAACGATTTCCTGTCAAATCTTTTTGGCATCATAGGAAGCGGAACAATAGTCCTCGTGATGCTGCTGGTTGCTTTGGAGTTTGAGCCAACAAAATCCTCTCTGAAGTTGCCTTTTCTTGCTATGCTGCTTAAAGCATTCTCAGGCTTGGCTCTGGGTCTTTTAGTTTCATTTCTTTTCGGTCTCAGCGGACTGGAAAGAATAGCGGTGATCGTGGGAGCATCTCTGCCAACTAGCATAATCACAATAATTTTTGCAAAAGATAACAAGCTTGATACCAGATATGCGGCAAATCTTATTTCAATATCGCTACCCTTTTCTATTTTATTTATTTTTCTTCTTCTTGGGCTTCTTTGAGCGAGTATCATAGACATTGACATGCTTCAGCCACGCCACCCAGAGCAGCAGGATGAACGCCACCATGGCAAAGCTGAACATTATGGCATGGATTGTCGGGAAGTATTGGGCACCGAAGATTGAAACAAGGGCAAAGACAGATGTCACCCTGAATATGTTAAATGCATATATTATTGGAATCAGCGCCAGCCCAAGCAGCTTCTTGTTTCTTTTGGCATCTGTTGCCAGAACCAGAGCTGCAAATGCGAGCATGGATTTCCAACCTGTGCAGTCCCAGCTTATATGTCCGGCAAAGCTTCCTGAAGGCTCAGGCACAGATATTATCAAGCCACTGAGTTGGCTTTTTATTCCAAAAGCATTGAGAAAAGAATCAACAGCCTGCGCTGTCGCGAACTGGAGAGGCGGGAAGCTGTATCCTGTCAGCAGAATTATGTAAAGCGGTATGGAAAAGATGTTGAAGAGAATTAGGAATTTCAGGACCTTTTTCAGCATCTTGCTGTTTTTATATTTTTTTTCAGCCAGATTCTTGCGCTTTTTCATGCTAAGCTCTTGTTTTTCAGGCTAATAATATTTTTTAATTTCGGGATTTTTGAAAAATTTTGCTCCTGCCGAGGTTTAAACATATGCAGCTTAAATATAAATGCAGCGCTGTATATAAGCCAGGAAATATAATTTTTATACGTAGCAATGCCACCAGCCCATTGGGAATACTTTATATTCTCATGCATAGGAATGACAATGTCATTCCTAATGTGCAGACTGGTGGTTTGCGGCGTGTAAGAGCCAAGGTCTATTGACCAGCGGTTCTTCACAATCATGATTTCTGCCTTTGAAAAAAGATGAACACCATGATTAGCGCAAGAGATATTACAGAACAAAAAAATGGCGAGGAAAAAATCAAAAAGAGCGAGGAGCTTTACAGGACGCTGGCTGAATCGATAACAGACAAAATATACCTGATTGACAAGAGCAGATGCATCACGTTTGTCAATTCTGCGGCTGCCAAGGGATTCAAGCTGAAAAAAGACGCAAATGTCTGCATAGACATCAAGAACATATTCCCGCAGGAAAGCCTGAAATTTCTCCAGAATGGCATAGAAAAAGTCTTTGAGAAAGGCGAGCCGTTATATAGCGAGATACACGAAACTTCGGGCGAAGATTATTGGGTCGAAATCAGGCTTTCTCCTGTAAAAAACAGTTCCGGCGAAGTGACTTCGATGATAGGGATTTCCCATGACATAACCAAACGGAAGAAGGCAGAAGAAGAAGTGGCAAAATCAGAGAAGAAGTACAGGGGACTTGTTGACAATTCCCTTATCGGCATTTACAAAACGACTGCGGACGGAAAGTTCCTTTTTACCAATGACGCACTGGCAAAATTGCTCGGATTTGAAAATTATGATGAGATGAAAAACAAAGAAGTCGTCTCGATATACAAAAACCCGGCCGACAGGGCAAGATTCCTGGAAGAATTGAAAAAAAACGGGAAGGTAAGCAGTTTTGAGACTGAGTTTATCACAAAAAACGGGGAGGTAAAAAATGTCGTGATAAGCGCCACCATCGACGGAGACATACTCTCAGGAATGGTAATGGACATCGAGGACAGTAAAAAAATGGAAGAGATGCTTAAAGGCAAGGTTGTTGAACTCGAGAAGTTTACAAAGCTTTCCGTGGGCAGGGAACTGAAAATGATTGAGCTGAAGAAGAGGATCGAAGAGCTGGAGAAAGGTGTTAAAAAATGATAAATGTAATTTTAATCGGAATTGGGGCGGCAGTTTTTATTTTATCCTTCTTCAAGTACATGGGCATTATAAAAATCACTGAGGAGGGGAGCACGAAAAAATACTGGATAATTTTGTCCCTGCTCACGCTCTTCTTTTTTGTAGGTTATATATTTCAAATATTTGTTGAAATCTCAAACATACAGCTTGATGACAAGCTTATGATAAGTGCGATATACTGCTTTGGGGCCATATATGTATTTCTGGTCGTTTCGCTGTCGCTTTCAAGCATCAGGAAGATACATGAGAGCAAAAAAGCTACCGAGGATTTGAAAAAAAGAAGTGACGAAATAGAGTCAGCCGTAAGAGAGCGGACAAATGACTTGGAAAAGCTCAAGAAGGAACTGGAATCAAAGGTCGTGGAACTTGAGAAGTTCAGGAAGCTTGCAGTCGGCAGGGAACTGAAGATGGCTGAGATGAAAAAGAGGGCCGAAGAGATGGAAAGCAAAAATAAGTGATTAGATGAAGATTAAGCAAAGCATTAAAACAGAAATGATAGCTTTTCTACTGATTCTTATTGCAGTGTCAATAGGCATCACTGCATATATAGGCACCGTTTCGATCACAAATACGGGATACGAAGCTAGGCAGATTACTTCTTCTGTCTTGAGTTCCCAGTCAGAGAATTTCCTGCTGCAGCTTACACAACAGGCGGCTGACAAAAATGATATGGTCTTTGACAATATATGGAAGGATGCGAGTAGTGTAGCGGCATATGCAAAAAATGTGTTTGATAATCCTGACGCATTTGCAATAGAAAATTATTGGAAATTTGATGAACATGTTTTTGTTGGCGAGCATGGACAACACCTTAACGGCATGAACGAAACCTCTTCGTTATTCATACCAAATCATATTGATATCACCGATGACCTGAAAAAAGGCGCGGAGCTAAGCGCATATCTTGACAACGTATTTCCCATGTCGCTTCAAAACGAGCCAAATGCTGTTGCAATCTGGATTGTGGGCATTGTAAATAAGTCAGAATACTATGCACGGTACTACCCCAACATCGGTCTTGGAAATATAGCGCCCCCGGACGAAAAATTTATCGAAGAGGTCTTTGTCGCAATTGCCAATCCTGAGAATAACCCCAATAAAACGGTTGTATGGACGCCCGTGTATGACGATCCTGCAGGGCAGGGGCTCATGATAACTACATCAGCGCCAATTTATACTAAAAAAGGATTTTATGGTGTGTTGGGCATTGATGTAACTCTGAAAGCCATAATAAAAAACATCGAAGAATATAATCCTATAGAACATTCTTACGCATTCCTTATAGACAAAGAAAGATATTCTATCGCGCTTCCGGAACAGGCATACAAAGATATGTTTGGCAGAATTCGCAGTGCAAATGAGTCGCGCACCAATCTCAGCAATATCACAAATGAATTCGGTCCCGTCATAAACAAAATGAAAAGCGGTCTTTCCGGTTTTCAGAACATGAGCCTGGACAATAAAGAACTCTACGTTGCATATGCACCCCTGAAAAGCACAGGGTTCAGCCTTGGCATTGTCGTGGAAAAGGAGGTTGTACTGAAGGCTGTCAGTGATATGCAAAAAAAAGTAGAGGAGTCTGAACAGAGGATGATTTACCTTTACATTTTGCCCACGGGCTTGGCTATTATCATGGTGGCATGGCTTCTCGGTGTTCTGTACACTAACCGTATGGTCAAGCCTATTCAAAAATTGACAGAAAACATCAAGGAAATATCCAGAGGCAATTTTGATATAAAACCCGATATAAAATCAAGCAATGAAATAGGTCAGCTTGCATCCTCTTTCAGCGAGATGACTACAGATCTGAAAGAATCTAGGAAAAAGCTTGAAGAATACAGCAAAACCCTTGAAAAGCAGGTTGCTGAGCGGACAGCAGAACTGGAATCAAAGGTAAAAGAACTGAATGACATACAGACTGCGATTCTCAACATGATGGAAGATTCGGATGAGGCAAACAAAGAGCTTATAAAAACGCACGGAGAACTCAAGATTAATCTTGAAAAGCTGAAGGAGATGGACAAGAAAAAAGATGAATTTATATCAGTCGCCGCCCATGAGCTCAAGACACCGCTTACTTCTATCCATGGCTTTTCGCAGCTCCTGCAAGACAAAGACATAATAAAAAATGATGAGAAAAGGGGCAAGTACCTGAAAATAGTGGACAAGGAAACCAACAGGCTTGCAAAACTCGTCACAGACATACTGGACCTCTCGAGAATAGATCTGGGCACATTCAAGCTTAACGAAGAAGAAACCGATCTTAACATGCTTATGGAAGATGTGATGAAAGAAGCTGCTATGCTTGCAAAGGAGAAGAATATGGAACTGGAACAGGATATAGAAAAGGATCTGCCCAAAATTTTCACTGACAAAGACAGGCTTATAGAAGTCCTGCTCAATCTCATCAACAATGCTGTAAAATATACACCAAAGGGGACCATAACTATGAAAGTGCACGTAGAAAATGGCTTTGTCATTTTTAGCGTTAAGGACACGGGAATAGGGATAGCAGAAAAAGACCAGAAAAGGCTCTTTGAAAGGTTCTTTCAGGTTGACTCGTCATACACAAGGAAAGCTGGCGGCACAGGGCTTGGGCTTGCTCTCTCGAAAGAATATGTAAAAGCCATGAGCGGTGAGATATGGTTTAAGAGCGAACTTGGAAAGGGGAGCGAGTTCAGCTTCAGGATACCTATTAAAAATCCAAGAAAAAATGATTAAATGCAGAAACACCTTTGGTCATAATTGTCCTTGTTTCTAATGGCGCGGGAAGAGTATCATTGCCTTTTGCAGAAACCGCCTTCTAAGCCAGCTTCTTCACCCTTTCTATAAGTTTCTCGTTGTCAAAAGGCTTTGTTATGTAATCCAAAACATTCAGTTTGGAAAGCGTGTCTTTTCCAAGCTCAGAAAATCGCGCAACTGTGACAAATGCTATCTTGAGGTTTTTTGTATCAGGGCTCTTCCTTATTTTCTCAGCAACCTCCCTCCCAGACATCACGGGCATCATCATATCAAGAAGTATCAGGTCTGGCTTTATGGTCTTAAGCTTATTAAGGCAGTCTTGCCCGTCAGAAGCAGTTACCACATCAAAATTTTCCTTTTCCAGAATGACAGTAAGAAACTCACGGATGTTCTCTTCGTCGTCAACAATCATAATAAGCTTCTTTTTCATTATTATTTTCTTATTCCGGTTACTTAAAAAGGTTGTTATCTTTTAGGGTACCCTTCTAATCACACCCATCAGTTCAATGTTATAGCATAACTATTAATTCATAACTAGTAATAAAAATTTATTATATTTGTTATTTTATTATATATATAAATACATTATATGTATAAGATTATTATTAAATATATATACATTTAAACAAAAGCGGATTTCATGCCCCTGACAAAAATATACATACACGACACGACTTTGCGCGACGGTGAACAGATGCCTGACATAGTGTTCACGAGCGAGGAAAAGATTGAGTTGGCTGAAAAATTCGTTGAATTTGGCGTTGATGAGATTGACATAATGCCTGCTGTTTCTGATTCAGAGGCACGCTTGGCAAAAGAGCTGGCAGAAAGATATCATGACAAGATTTCTGCAACCTGCCGTATGAGAAAGGATGATATCAATCAGGTTAAGAGCCTTGGTATTAAAAAAATAACCCTTTTTGCACCAGTCTCTGACATTTTTCTCGGCCCAAAATTCGGAAACGACAGGAGAACAAACCTCAGAAGGGCAATAGAGTCAGTGAAATACGCCAACAGGCTTGGACTGAAAATAAGCTTTGCCGGCATGGACTCAACAAGAGCAGATTATACATATCTCCTGAAGTTCATGAAGAGCATTGAAGATTCCATAGATATTTTTTACATCGCTGACACAGTAGGGCACCTTAGGCCTTCGGAAGTTGCGGGATTTGTTTCCAGCATCAAGAAAGAGACCAGATGCAGAATCGGCATGCACGTTCATAATGATTTTTCCATGGCAACTGCCAATACCATTTCAGGCATTAAAGCCGGGGCTGATGCGTTTTCTGGAACTTTTACAGGAATAGGGGAACGCGCAGGCAATGCGCCAATAGAGGAAGTTTGCGTCGCTCTAAAATGCCTCGAAAACATGGAAATGAATGTCAGATACGGATTAATAAAGGAAATATGCGACCTCGTTGAGAAATATTCTGGCGTAAGGATACACCCACACAAGCCCATTATCGGAAGCAATATATTCTCTCATGAGTCTGGCATACATTCAGATGCTGTATTAAAGCATCCTTTGACCTTCGAGCCATTTGAACCAGAACTTATAGGATGCAGGCGAAAGTTCAGGTTCGGCAAGCACAGTGGAAAAAATGCCCTGAAGCATGTACTGGAAAAGACTGACGTGCACTTATCAGAGAACAGCTTGGATGGCTTCCTGAAGCATATAAAGAGCGAGTCAGAGCAGCAGAAGAGAGCTTTCTCCGAGGAAGAGGTGTTGCGATTATGCAGCAGTATGCATAAGCAGGGGATGGTGATTTGAAACTTCCATATTTAATATATAAAAGGGTCCGTCCAGGGATGGGACTCACGTTTGGATTTATATTGATGTACGGCGCACTGACTTCAAATATAAGTGCCAGCCTGCTCCTAATTGCCACTGGCTTTTTTCTGGTCCACCTGTTCGG
Source organism: uncultured archaeon (assembly GCA_964492465.1). Classification (GTDB taxonomy): domain Archaea; phylum Aenigmatarchaeota; class Aenigmatarchaeia; order GW2011-AR5; family JAHLMP01; genus CAZBKL01. Next base: position 23,507 of record CAZBKL010000002.1, on the reverse strand, counting down.
CGACATCTACAATGACTTCTGTGATTATCATGAAGATGTAAGGAATGCCAGGCATGACAAGCTGTCTGTAAATAAATTTATGACCCCAAAAGGAATGAGGAATCTCTCATTTTTATCCCTGTTATTCGGCCTGTTAATTCTTTCTTCATTCAGCAATGTTCTGCTAGCCGCAGGAATTTATTATGCCGTTTTGCTTTTTGCCTACTCCAACAAAAGGGTACGGCTTAAGAAGTATCATATCAAGTGTTATCTGCTCGCGACCACCACCTGGCTTGTAACAATTATTTCGCTGAATTATTTTTTTATGGAGAGTATGAGCCTGCCCATAATTTCTCTAACGGTTTTTTGCATGTCTCAATACCTGTACATCGGATGCCAAAAGGATTCTACTGACAAAAAGGATGATACAAACCTCTTTCTTGCGAACAAATTGAAAATGGCATGGATGATTTGCATAACAGCAGCTGCGGTTTCGCTGGTTTCATTTGGCGGGTTGATATATTCGCCTGCAATGGCAGTCCCGTGGGTAATCAACCTTTCTGCAAAAATACTGAACCTGAAAAAAATTCATAACAGGACAATAACCAGGAAAGTTCGCGGAAGGATTGTGCTTGTGGAATTTCTCACGCCATATATTTATGTTATGAGTGGTTTATGAATGGTCCTGGTTGCAGAAATGGTCATGGAATTCCTGAATTTTATCAGGGTTAGGATATGCATCTCAGCCTCTCTCCTGGCTCTTGCGGGAATACTGCTGTCAGCGCACGGCATTTCTGCGGCTTTCGTGCTGGCATGCTCCTTTTTTGCATGCGCAGCTGTTTACTCATACAACAATATAACGGACAAAGAGGAGGACCTGAAAAACAGGGGTAGTCTGAACAGGCTTGTTTTGAATAAAAAACTCGGTTTGGCAGTTGTCTCATGCTGCGCACTTACCAGCATCATGCTTTCGTTTTCGCTCACTTTCTATTCAGCTTTTTTCATACTCACGTTTATTGTCACTGGTATCGCCTACTCTCATTTCAGAATTAAAAAACATCCTTTGATAAAAAATTTGTACACAGCTTTTTTGATATCGCAGCTGTTTCTTGTGGGATACGGCTATATTGATGCAGGGACTTTGTTTTATTATACTGAGTTTTATTTGTTCATCCTCGCAGGAAGCATTTTGTCGGATTTGAGGGATTATGAGGGCGACAAAGATGCGGGCATAAATACCCTGCCGGTGATTTTCGGGCCAGCCAAAATTAAAAAAATGATTTATGCCCTGATTTTTCTGACAGGTATGCTCGCAGCATTTGACTTCAGCAGGTTATGCATAATCCTCGTATGCAATTTTATAGTGCTTATTGAGCTTATCAGAAACAATTTTGGCTTTGCGCATAGTTTTGGCATGATGTCTTTTGCTTTTCTTGATTTGTGGCTGTTTTTGCTGTAAGATAAGCGTATTTGCGGGTTATTTGGGATGTGCGTGGTGACATTCGGCTGGAAGCATACGGACGCGGGGGAGAAATTCAGGAATTTTGACAGGAACAGGTCGCTGTCATGGGTCGTGCTCGAGATTACAGAAGCATGCAACCTGAACTGCAAATGGTGCTATGCAAGCTCAACCCAGAATGGCGAGCACATGAGCCTGGACAATGTTAAAAAAATTCTTGACACACTGAAAAGCGGAGGGGTCATGCAGGTGACTTTTTCAGGCGGGGAGCCGCTTGTGCATCCGTACATAAGGGAAGCTGTAAAAGAGGCGAGCGACCGCGGTTTTATAGTGCACATGAATACAAACGGTTGGCTGCTTACAAGAGAGCTTGCGCAGGAGATGAAGGAAATCGGCCTTTCGCAGGTCCAGATTAACATAGACAGCATAGAGCCGGGGAAGCACGACCAGATAAGAGGGCGCGAAGGCTCCTTTGAAAAGTCTGTGCAAGCCATGAAGAATGCACAGGACGCCGGCATCGTTTGCACATCACAAACTGTTCTCACAAAGGAAAACGAGGGCGAAATTTTTGAAATATTCAATTTCGCCCGCTCGCTGGGAGTGGAGCGGTGCCGTGTTTGGGACATGACCCCCGCCGGGCGGGCAAAGGAGCAAATGAGCATTTTGCCGACTGATTATATCGAGACCCTCAAAAAGCTGACAAGATTTGCAGAGGAGACAGGAGCTGTAAATGTGGAATCTGGCGACCCGCTCTATCCGCTCGATTTCCAGACCGCCCTCAGCGTAACTGGGGGTTATTGCGTGGCGCTGGCTGGTCTTTACACAACGATATCAGTCAAAGGTGATGTCTATTTCTGTGCTATGGACAGAACACCCATGTATAATATCCTGCAGATAGATGGAAAACTTATTAATACCCACTCAAAGAGGCTGAATGAGCATAAGGAAAAATTGACATTTTCAGACCAGTGTAAATACTGCAAATTTAAAACATGTCTTTCCGGTTGCTTTGCGAGAAGAACTGAAGGAAATGAAATTGATTATATTTGTTCAGCAGCCATATGAAATAAATAAGGTATTGCGTTTCTCATAAATATTATCAATTCCAAATCTATTATCTAATAACCAGAAATATCCCAAAATAACCATTGACAAAAATCTCCAATTATCGGGTTCCGTCTGCAATCCATATGGTGGGTTTGCAATCTCCATAGCAATATTTTTATGTCCGTTTAATGACATCTTAATAGAACCCCAGCCCATTGCCTGAAGCAGTTTTTTAAGCAATGATAATTTTTGCTCGTTTGAAGAGCCCATTTCTATCAATTTACTGAAATAATCGAATGATATTTTTGGCACCTCCTCTAAAAATATTCCTTGGTTGCTGAATATATGAAAAACCGTATTTTCAATCGGAATTATGGACTTTCCCCTGAAATAAATTCTATTATCACTCCTTAATTGAAAAATTCCGGATTTTAGCGCATCTTTGAGCCCAAAACCCCCGAAAAACTTAAAAGAGTTCAGCGCATCGTAAGTTTTTTTATACTTTCCCCTGACAACAGGAGGAGAACCCGATAATTTGAAGACGTATTTACTAATATTCTTGTCTTGGGAAATTTCTATGCATATTGCACCGAGCCCAAAAACCTCATTTATGATACCTTCATATGCCCCCGACATGTAGACATTGTTTTTTACAATCCTGGTTACGAACTCATTTTTCGTCACGATGGTTATTATATCTTCGTTTTTTTCGACTTTGAAATCCTCAACGAGACCAAGATTAATCCATACGCCCTTTATTCTTTGGGCCAAAATAGAAACAGGAAGAATTCTTATGAGAACAGGTGGGATAAGCTGGGATATGCATAATATGGCCCATTTTTGATTGATTTTCTTGATCTCAACGCCCTTTCCGTTTTGTTCGCATGTCTTTACATAATTTGCAAGTATGTCCTCAAAAAACAGCATATTTCTTCTGCTCTTTATTTTAAACCGATTTAGTATTACCCCCGTAACTGCATCTATTGTGCCTCTCCGCAGCGACTCAGACATTCTCATAACTATTAAGAGAAAAGGGCAGAATATAAATGAAATTTATTTGTTGCCGGCGGCCGCACGTCATATTACTTTGGTCGGTCCCATACGGATGCATTTCTTGTTGATTATTATTTCCCTGGAAACATGCGGCTCAAAGTCTGTGTACCTTAGCTTCTGGATTCTTATTGTGCGCATAGGTTTCTCCTCCAGCTCCAGGAAAGACAGATGAATTACCCCGTCGCACTCAAATGCTTCCCCGTTCTTGGTGTCCACTACATCCCCCTCAGTCTCGCATAAAACCAGGGAGCAGTTTGCTTTCTCCTTAAGGTGCTTTATTAATTTTACCACGTTAATGCGGTAGCTTTTTCTGGTATCTGCAAATATAAGCAGCTTGTTTATGTTGTCAACCACTATCCTGTCGAGCTTCGGGTAAGTGGATATGGTTTTTATGAAATAGTCAACATTATTGCAAAGCTCGTCGCCGATCTCCATGCATTTGAGAATGAGATTCTTGTCCAGAAAATCGTTTGCTGCCCTGAGGGATTCTATGCTGTCAATAGCGCGTTTCAGCTCTTCCTCGCTTTCTGTCAGGGAAAGGTAGCAGCATTTCTCACCATTTTTCGCGCCCTCTATCAGAAAATTAAGGCCCATGAGGGTTTTGCCTGCGCCTGGCCCGCCCGATAGCAGAATGGCAGTCTTTTCAGGGAAGCCCCCTTCTATCAGCTCATCCAATCTCTCAAGACCTGTTGTTATCCTCATAGCACCACATCAATATGAAAAAACCGGTTATTTATCTAAATTCAGGTATCTCAGCGCTTGGTCCTTCCAGCTCAATCACAAGATACCTCCCTTTTTTAATTTTTAAAACAGAGCAGGGAACCTTTTTCCTGAGCCTGGCAATATCGTTTTTTTTAAGTATCTTGTTCGGAAGCATTATCCTGTTGCTGTTTCCGAGAGTGCCGGTAGTCAGCACATCTGTAAAAGAGCTGGTCGGCGCAACCAGCATTTCCCTATGATGCTTTATATTCTGGTGCTCGTCTGCCGACAGCTCAAGCGTGACCAGAATTTTTTTCATTTTAAAGTCTATATTTAACAACTCTGCCATTAGTTTATACTTCAAAGCAATTTATTTAAATCTTTCAGAATTCACGCGTTTTCCACATCATGCGCCATAAGGCCCTATTTGCATGAAATTTCTATATTCTTGTCAGCAAACATCTCAAGGTCCTTCGCAAAGCCCCCCTCGTTTGCAGAAAGCATATCTTCCTTGAGCACTATAAAGAGCTTCCTTGTTTCCTCCTGCAGCTTTTCACTTTTCATGTTATGGGCGAATTTCATCAATGAGAAAGACCTGTGGTATATGAGAAGCGTGGAAAATGTGTCAAAAAGTATTACCTCACAGCCACTGTCCCTGACTATGCCATCCACAGCCTTCTTGAGTTCGTCCAGATTTAACGGGGATTCAAGAAAAACACAGTTATCAGCAGGCTCCGGCTTTCCATAGTGCGAAGTCAGTATGTCCAGGAAAAAGAAGTTTTTTGTGTCAACACCCCTTGATTTCAGGTCTTCCACAACATAGCTGTATGGCTTGTTCAGGCATACATAGCATATTCTGGTGTTGTCCTTGTCCACAGATTCAACTATTTCCTTCAGCTTGTTCGTGTACTCGTTCTCATTCATCAGAATTATCAGAAACTTGTTTGTTGTTATTTCGTGCAGAATATCAGAAATCATTCCCCCTCGCCTTTGTTTAAATCCATACTTTAATTAAACGTGCCCTATATAAAAAACAAATACAGTTATATTTAACATGTTTTTGTATAAACATGTGCTTTCAGAACAGAATTCCGCTTAGCATTGAAAAATCTACATTTTGCTGTCTATTTCAGGGTATGTTCTATTGTCAGCTCTGCTTGTTTTCCCACTCCTTAACAAAGCTCCCGTCCGGGTGAAGGCTGATTGGCACAGGCTGCCCGCTCTCTTTGGTGATATATCTCTTACAACTCACATGGTTTTTAGATGTGCAAAACCTGTTTGAGATTTCCACAAACTTGTTGAAGTCCCCAACCTGAAAGTTCTTGAATGCCGGGCATTTGCCGATATTTTTGCATACATCCCCTTTTTTTATCAATAGTCTATAAAAAGGGCAGTCAACATATTTTTCTGTTGCACAGAATTCCGTTGTGTCTGTGGGAGTGAATTCCACTTCTTTTATACACTCTCTTGTAAAATCGACAAATAACGGACAGCTCATTATTTAATAATAATCAGTCTGGTTAATAAAGGTTTTTTAATACCCCAATGCTATTTCAGCACAACCATTTTGTCTATAAACATCCCTATATCCTTCAGCACTGTTTTATTTGCATCCTCTGACAGCGATATCATCACGCATTTCTTGTCAGCAGCCCTTATCTTGGATATCATGGAGTGGATGAATTTGACGACAATTGATGGCTCCTTGTACACAAGGAGTGTGGATACCGAATCAAAGATTATGATGTTTGTGGATTTTTTCATAGTCTCGTTTATTGTTATGCTCAATTCCGTGAGGGCCTCCGGAGAAGAGACAAACAATACATCATAGTCCTTGGGCTTTTGGATGCTTCCGCTGGCACAGTCAATGAATGCCATTTTTTTCGCATTAATGCCCTTTTTTTCAAAGGATTCTACAAGCACTTTGTAAGGCTTGTTGAGGGTAACATAAACTATGCTCCTGCTCACATTTGAAACGCCATAAGCTATTTCATTTATGTTTTTTATATAATTTTTGTTTGATACCACAAACAGCAGGATTTTATTTCCTTTTATTGTCTGCTCCATATTCATACAATTAATTATTGTCTTTTTGGGTTGATAAGCATTATGTTTAAACAATTGCACAATTTTAGCATGATTTATATACGCCCAGATTGATAATGACATATATGCCAAAGGCGCTGAAGAAGCACCCTGTCAATAACCCAAAGAAAACCCAAAAAAAGAGCCAGGGAACCAAAAGGCGGGAAAAAAGCAATATCAAGGAAAAGGCTTTGGCATCGTCGCACAACGTGAAAAAAATAAAAAGCAGCGCTTCTGCCACTGAAAAACCGCGTGAATACCTTCTCACGGGCATAGAAGGGTTTGACAAGCTTTTTGAAAAGGGTATTCCAAAAGGAGCTTCTGTACTTATTTCTGGCGGCGCAGGCTCTGGTAAGACCATAATGTGCCTGCAAATGATACTCAATGCCGTAAAAAAGGGTAAGAACTGCCTTTACATGACCTTTGAGGAATCTGAGGAGCGGCTCAGGGAGCATATGAGAGATTTTGGGTGGAAAACAGACAATATGAGCAGCAGGCTGGTTATAAAGAGATTCAGCATTTTCGACATAGGCAGGACCCTTGAGGCGATGATGGCAAAGTCTCAGGGCGAGCTTCTTATTGACGTAAACCCAATATTGTTGCCTAAAAATTTCACACCTGATATAATCATTGTTGACTCACTGACTGCTGTGGCATCAGCATTCTCGGGTAGGGAAAGCTACAGGAGTTACATAGAGCACCTTTTCAGGTATTTTGAAAGCTTGGGCGTAACATCGTTCCTGATCACTGAAACTTCACAGTTTCCGGACGTATTTAGCCCGACAGGCGTTGAGGAATTCTTGGCTGACGGCGTTATAGTTCTCTACAATAAAAGGACAGGCAACATTCGTGAGAGCGCAATTGAGGTACTGAAGATGCGCGGCGCAAAGCACATTAAGAAAGTGGTTGCCATGAGAATAACTTCCAAGAAAGGTATGGAGGTCTTCCCTGAGCAGGAGGTATTCGGCAAAACCGAATAAAGCGCTTTCATGATAAAAAACAATCATGAAACGATGTTTATACAAAATAAGCTAAATGTTTATACAATATGTTTATACATCATTTTATAATTCAGGAAAATCAAACTCTATAATATGCCAGTGAATCTCACCACCCCGAAGGGTGGTGTATCCCTTTCGCTTCAACTGAGCATATTAATCACAGGCTTAAAGAGTCTGTGCATTGAAGCGAAAGTGAAATACCTTTTGCTGTTCCTTATTTTATTTTTACCAGTTGCAATGGCTGCGCCCGCTGTAAACCTGACCAGCCCGCAAAATGCGAGCCTGTCAAACCAGAGCGTTGTGGCATTTTACTGCAATGCATCCTCGGAGAACAACATTTCCGCAGTCTCGTTTTATAATGATATAAGCGGAAATTTCTCCCTGAACTGGACAAAAAGGCTTACAGGCATTGAGAAAGATTCAAGCACAACGCTGCTATGCCATTTTGACAACACCTATGCATGCGACGGCGGAACAGGCATAAATGATTCCACATCCTTTGAGCAGGGAAAGTCTTTGCAGGGTGTAGCAGTAAGCAGTCCGGGCACATTGAAATACAATACTTCAGGCATCCTCTCAGCCAACGGTTCCAGTGAGTTCTGGATCAAGGTGGGGTTTGACCCGGCATCTGCCAACGTTTACTGGCTTTTTGACACCGGAACAGTAGCTTCGAACATAGATATGTATTCCAGCAGCAATATCCTTTATTTCAGGTTTATGCTCAGGCTTAGTGACGACAGCGTATACGAAACCATATCATTATCAGGTATATCAAGCTGGAACATGGGAGAATGGCATTTTATATCAGCCATGTGGTACTCCAGCCAGCAGGACAATGAACTCGGGACAAATGTTTTCATAGACGGGTCGAACATATCATCAAGCTCAAATTATTTTCCCGGTGAATTAGCAACAGAATACTTTGGGCAATACCTGTTCCTGGGAAGCGATGCAAACGGGGAGTACCATTCAAATTCAGTCTTCGATGAGCTGAGAATGTCAAATAGGCACAGGAGCGAGGCAGAAATAAGCTCTGCCTGGGCAGAGGGCAGCGCAGACCATAGGAATGTTTCTGCAAATTTCTCGCTGGCAAACGTTCCTGATGGGATTTATAAATGGAACTGTCTCGCACAGGATAATGAGTCCCAGTCATGGGGCGGGAACAATTTCAGCCTGTTTCAGGATGTATCGTCTCCGCCAAGAGTGAACTGGATACAATTTTCCCCGAATTCACCAGATGACATTGACCCTGGCGTCACATTAAATGTGACAGCAAACATAACAAGCATTTCCAACATAAGCAATGTGACATTCCAGTACAAGTATGACGTGGACTGGGTTAATCTTACAATGTCAAACACCAGCAGCGACACATGGAATGCGTCTTTCACAACAATAAACACCACAGACCCCGAGAGGATATATTACTACCGGATATTTGCCAATGACACGCAAAGCCATTATAACACAAGCCAATCAGCAAGCTTCAATTCAACCTGGGATTATACATGGACGGCAAACATTTCCAACACCACAGCCCAGGGATACTTCAACAACGAAAGCTATGTGGGGGTGCTTTCAATAAACAATACCGGCGACGGAACTCTTGCGATAACCCTGCTGAACAACTGGCCGAGGTTGTATTCATATAATACAACCAACCCGTTTGATGTTCCGGCAAAGATGAGCAGGGATGTGAATATAACAGCCCAGTTCGCGAGTTATGACAGCTCAGGCATAATGGCAATCAACATATCAGCCCAGCCAACAAATCCTTCAAAGACAGCTTCGCCCCTCTCAGCAGTCACTTCTATCATTATGAATACATACACCGGCGGCCCTTTCATTGACATAATAATAGACAGCATGCCTTCCCAGGTCAGCCACAGCCAGGCAGGCGTGAACATGTCTGTTACTATAAGAAATATCGGAAACGAGACTGCGCACAACGTCATGCTCAACTGGAGCTTTCCTCCTGGCTGGCTCAACACATCAGGAGGGCTCAGTCAGGATTTCGGTGACATGAGCCCGCTTGTATCAAACACAAGCAACATCACCATGATTGTCGGCAGCTCAGCTGCAAGTGGCGTCGCCTCGGTGTGCATAAACGTGAGCAGGGACGAGAACGGCAACCATACAAAATGCCAGGATATTCTTGTCAATTGCGTAAGCGGTGACGGCGCTTGCGGCAACGGCTGCAATTATGCAAACGATGCAGAATGTTCCGCGCCCCAAAGCGGAAGCTCACCCAGCTCTGTGCCGGCGTACGTTGGATTTCAGGCACCCCAGCAAAAATATGCTTTTTCATTATCGAACAAGCCCCGCGTTGATGGCTACAGGAACAGAACAATCTATTTTGATGTTCTTGTGCGCAACACAGAGAACAAAACAATTATGAACAGCGTAGAGCTCCTCATATCCGGCTACCCGCCCAGCCAGATAAAAATAACTCCAATCATTTTGAAAAACATTTCTTTTGGATATGATAAAAGTTTCCATATAGAGCTCGCAATCCCGCAATACATGAAATACGGGCCGTATAATTTATCGCTCCAGGCAGCAGGCAAAGCAAAGCGCCTGAATTATGAGGAAAACGAGACAACAGTAAGAGCCATCTCAACAATAACAGTCTTTGTTCACAGCGTTGATGAGAACCAGACAACAAGCCTCGTCTCAGCTGCCAAATATGGGATAGAAAAGATGAAAACCCTGGGCATGGATGTGAAAAATGTGGAGAACCTTGCGAACCAGACAAGGGCGAGCATGGCAGATTTTGATTATGACACGGCAAAGGAACTGGCTGAAAAAATAATTGAAATACAGGAGCAGGCATTTGCTGCCGACTCCCTGATAAAAGAAGTTTCTCAAAAGCTGGATAAGGCAGCCATCTATAAAATATCAACCAACGAAACCGAGAAGCTGCATGAACTTGCGCTCTCGGCATTTGCGCGGGGCGACTATAAAAGAGCTGAAGAACGGGCTTCGGGAGCTTTTCTTGCGTACGGCTTAGAAGTCGGCAACCAGATTGTTGTAGCAGAAGCAATAGAAAAAAACTGGAAAATTGCTGCTGTTATTTTTGCTGTCGCAGTTGCGTCTATAATATTAATCTATAGGCATGTCGCGGTCAGAAAGAGAATCAAAAAGTTGATATCCCTGAAAAACGAGGAAATGATAATAACATCGCTTCTGAAATCGCTGCAAAGCAGGTTTTTCCAGTCCAGAACAATAGGAAAGTCTGAATTCGAAGACGAGGGGAAAATGTATGAGAAAAGGCTTGCAATGATAAAGAAGGAGCAGGCTTCTCTTGAGCCTGTGAGAAAGGGATTTTTTGGATTTTCCGTTTTCAGCAACGAGAGAAAGAGAGCCAGCATAATCAGCATGATAGAGGAGGCGCAGAGAAACTATTATGAGCGCAGGGCAATCAGCAAAAAGATTTACAGGAATACCATGAACGAGCTCAGGAAAGAGCTCGCAGAAACAGAAAAGAAGCCGCAGAATGGCAGCAGGAAGATATGGCTTTCGCTTATGCTGGTTTTTTTCCTCATTTCCCTAACAGCGCCTGCTTATGCAGCTTCTAATCTGGCAATGAATCAAACATCTGCCGCAGATGAGCAGCACGCAAAAGACGCAATCATCGTGGCCGAATCTCTGATAAAGGAAGCACAGGCATCCGGCTTCGGGATAAAAAGGATGAATGACACTCTCACTGATGCGAAACTTATGATGTATCAGGGAAGGTACCTGAATGCAGTTTCCCTTGCCCTTTATGTGAAAACCATAAAGGATGCTGCTGTGTCTGCAAACCAGCTCATAGATGTGGTTGAGGGAAAGATGCAGGATTCTGAAAAAAGAGGCGTAAATACCACACCTGCAGATGAGCTTTTCAAGAGAGGTCTGGAAGCTTTCATTTCGGAAATATACGAAGATGCGGAAGATTATTTCCAAAAATCCATAAATGCATTGGACGAGGCAGAAAATGCGTTGCTTATTAAGAAGACAGTAGAGGCATCAGAAAAAGACAATATTATATTGGCATTAAGGCAGAATTGGGAGGGCATTGCAGCAATCTTGGGCGTAGCAGCGATCTCGCTTCTCATGGTATATAAGCTGACTGAAATCGAGAGAAGAAACAAAAAAATCGCAAAGCTAAGGGAGGAGAAAGCAAATATAGAATATCAGGTAAAGAACATTCAGAAGAGGTATTTTCTGCTCAGGGAGATGCCAAAAAGCGAGTATGTACTGGTGTTGAAAAAGCACAGGGAAAGACTGGGACAGGTAAATAAAAATATAATCATGCTGAGCAGCAGCCATGGAACAGGGAAAAAATAATTTTTCCAGCCAGAAATATTACTTCATTGATTTTATCAGAATCTTTGCCCCGAATTTCCATACAAGAACTTCTTTTCCCTCCTGGAGCTTTCCCTTGAATTCATCAGGAATGTTTATTTCAAATGTGTCGTAAGTTTCCATGTCCATGAGCTGGACATGGTCGCCTGATATGGCAAGAACCTGAGCTGATTTCTTCAATATGACAGGAACCCTCATCTTATGGTCAGCAGGCTTTACAAGGACGCGTTTCTGGTTGTCAAATATGCCAACTGCTTCTAGCCTGGCTTTGGCCTCGCCATGCTTGCCGGGTTTCGAAATTTTTAAGTCTGTAACAACAGACGGCTCGTCATCTATTACGATAAAAGAGCCTGGCATGCACTTTTTTATTTCATTCAATTTTGTTTCTGTAAGCTCCATAAGAATCTCTCTCTATGTATTCATCTTATTTGACTGATAATTTATTTAAATGATACCTCACTATCTAAATCAGCGGTTGGCATGAAAATAGTGTTCAGGATCAGCACAGACAAGCGGGCAGAAGCAGAGAATCTCGTCAGAGCAGACGACCTGATAAACAGGCAGAGCATTATCATCAGAGCTGCTGAAAGCCTGGGCATTTCTGGTCTGGAAAACTGTTATATTATGATAATAGACGGCAGCGAGCAGGCTGTACATCAGGCAAAAGAGCTTCTGAAAGACAAAGCAGAAATAATAGATGATTCCAGAGCAATAATTGAAAAAATCAGGGAAGAGGAAGACAACGCAGTGCAGGGATTCGGCAATATTTTCGGATAGAATGTCAGTGGAAACAGAATGCCGCGCCGCAGTAATTGTTAACAACAGTGGCGGCAGTCAATTTTGCCATGCCTTTGCGACGGCTTTCCGCTTTCCCTATTTCCCTCAGCAGCTTATCCTTATGCCATCATTTTCTTTTTCAACCTTGAATTTCATCTTCAGGAATTTCTCTGTCAGGGCAATGCTTGTTTCTATATGGCCAGTCATTTCTGCTATTTTTATTTCAGAGCCTTTTGCCAGGGCCATGAATGGCAGGACCTGGTCCGCAGAGTTGCTGTCAAGGGTGGCTCCGGAATCAAGAAATCTCGCCAGATTCTGCGCAACATTCTTTCCAATTTCTTCTGGCAAGTCTTTTTTGTCCCCTATTTCACTCGCGCCTATTATCGTGTTCTCAGATTCTGCCCAAGAAGTCAGGCAGCAGCCTTCTGAATCAGTTTTTTCATAGCTGCTTTTTATTTCCGGCTTTATTTTGATATTTCTGGAAGAAAAATATTTTTCCATTGCTTCTGAGCACGATGTTGACATATTTTCTGCGGCATCAAAGGACTCCATGCCATATGCTGCGCAGGAAATTCCCTTGCAAAAGAAAAGTTTCCCTCGCTCCGGAACATAGAGGGGCATTATTTCATGCGGAACACTGACATCAGCTTCAATCCTTGCGCCCCCTGCCGGGTAAAAGCCGTGCCTGGTTATGAACAGCCTGATTTTAAATCCCATTTTTTCCAGCAGCCTGAAAGTGATATTCTCAAGAAAATCAGTTGGCGGCGCCCACTTCACCATTGTGCCGCCGCCGTTCATGCTCACTCTTATGCGCTTCCTGCTTAGGGCAGAAGCAATTAGTATCGGTTGCAAAGCTAAACTGACTGAACCTGCTGTCTGTATTGATATTGACAGGTAATCCCTGGTTTCTATTCCCGGATAAAATTCCATCTCTGTTGAGCCGAGCTCGTCTCCAAGAAGCTTTCCTTTGCAAAAATCCGCAACACCGCGCAGCCCGCTCAGGTGCTGCGCCTGCATGCCGGGATTGGGCCTGTTAGCCCTGATATTTTCCACTTTTATGGGCGTTCTCGTAAGCGCAGCCAAGCCAGAAGCAATTCTAAGGACAGAGCCTCCGCCGTGCCCTTCTGAACCATCGAGGGCTATCATGAATAAGAAATATGGAAAAAACAAAATAAAAAATCATCAAACTTTTATTTTTCCAACTGCTGCTTAGAACTTCTTGTGTTTCTGCCAGCAGTCCCTGCAGTAAACAGGTCTACCTTCGGCAGGCTTGAAAGGAACCTCGCACTCTGCTCCGCAATCAGAGCATTTCGCTTTGCTCATCTCTCTCGGTCCTCCAAAACCTCCTCTGTTTCCAAATGCCATACTTTTTTTCACCTTAATCTTTTTTTGAGGTGTTAAAACCACGGAATGCTAAAAAGCATTCCGAATGTTTTCACCTTAATTTTAATAGGTACGAGCCTGAAAGAAAACAGCGACTCATAATTACTGAGAAAAAACTGCTCCTCGTCATGTTCATATCCTATGAAAAAGCTCGCGCTTTTCTGAAATAATAGAGACAAGTGACTATTTAAGCGCATGTTTGGACAATTTTCAGCCGCGTTCTATATGACTTAAAAGTGGTTAAAAAAATATGAATTTATAAAAATTTCCTTCCATACCAATAAAATGGGATACATAAGCAAAGAGGAGTTCTTGAATGTTGTTAAAACATTCGGCTGGACAGCATCCCACCTAAGAACGCACTATATTCCCAAAGAATTTGTGTATGACGAAGTGCTTGCATGTATGCTGGAAAATGCTTTGAAAGACGCCCCCGCTCCTCTATGCACAAACAAATTGATGGATATTGAGATGGCTGCTCTGGAAGCAAAGGAAAGGGGGTATAAAAGAATCTATGATATGGGTTGTGCTGGGCTCGAAAATAAAATAAAAAAAGCAAAGGAAGAAAGCACAGGCAATTACTGGAGAAGCTTGGACCTCTTGTCTTATCTAACACAAACAAAAATTGATGATTTTTCAAAATATAAAAAAGCAGTCGAAGAATCCTTGCCTGATCTAGCAGAGAAAAAAGTTAAAAGGCACATGGCAAATGCAACAGAATGCGCAGATAGCCTCGAAACATTAAAGCCTGAAAATTATCGTATGGCAACAACATCAATATCCTATGACATCATGGAAGCAGAGCGTGTTGCAGAAAATAACGGAATCGATATTAGTAAAGAAAAAAAGAAAATACTGAAAAAAGCTTATGAAATAAGCGTAAGCAGTGCGATTCGCCAGGCAGATAGCAAATACAAGAGCTCTTCAGAAGAAGCAAAAAAATACCTGGAAATGGCAATAGAAAATTCATGCAGGCTTGGCGTTTCAATCCATGGCGGTGATAGGAAATTCATTGATTTCCTGATAAAAAAGAAAAAGCCTGATTACGAAGAAATTCTTAAAAGATATCAGACTTTAGGCAAATAAAAATTCTACTTTTTCTTAGCAGCCTTGTTGAGCTCTGCCAGGAGCTTCTCGACTTTTATGCCATGGCTTCTGGCCCCCTGCTCTATGCTCTCGCTTGCTGATATGGGGCAGCCAATGCAGTGAAGCTGGTACTTGAAGAATATGCTTACTGTCTGCGGATGCTTTTCCAGGACTTCATGGAATGTCATATCCTTTGTTATCAGCCCTTTTTTATCAGCTGCAGGCATATTTAAGTTAATAATTTGAAATTATAAAAACCAATTTTAGACTGATCATGATGAAAATAAGAATACTCGGTGGAGGCCAGGAAGTCGGAAGGTCTGCTATTCAGGTTCATACTAAAAATGCTTCCATAATCATGGACTATGGCGTGAAAATAGAGCCTGCGCCAGGGGAGTTTCCGCTGGTTCCTGACAAGGTTGATGCAATAATCCCGACCCATTCCCACCTTGACCATTGCGGCGCAGTCCCTGTTCTTGCTAGGCACAAGGCGCCTGTTTTTACAACCAGCGCAACAGCAGAAATGTCAGAGCTTCTGATAAATGATTTCCTGAAAATAGCCAGAATCAACCAGTATCCGCAGCACTTCTCAAAAGAGGATGCGAGGAAGATCATGAACAGCATCAAGCCGGTGAAATGCGAAAAGCCGTTTTCTGTAAAAGACGCCAGCCTTAGGCTCTTTGATGCTGGCCATATACCAGGCTCTGCCGGAGTGCTGCTCAGCTCAGGCAAAAAAAACATATTCTATACAGGCGATACAAAGCTAAGCGCGCAGAAGCTGGTTTCAGGCTGCAGGCTGCCCAAGGAGAAAGTCAACACGCTGATAATTGAGAGCACCTACAGCGACCGCAACCATCCTGATGTTCATAACAGGGATGCTCTTTTTCGAAGCGAAATAGACGAAGCGCTGAACATGAACGAGCACGTTATCATACCGGTTTTTGCAGTTGGCAGAGCCCAGGAGATTCTGCTTAACCTGAAAGGATATGAAAATTATATGGCCCTTGACGGAATGGCAAAAGAGGCCACAAAAATAATACTGAAAAACAGCAAGTGCATAAGAAACAGCGATGAGCTGAAAAATATTTTCAGGAAAATCAGGAAAATTGATAATGAGAAGCAGCGCGAGGCAGCTTTGAAAAAGCCTTCCATAATAGTCACCACCTCCGGAATGCTCTCAGGTGGACCAGTCGCTTACTATTTAAGAAAAATCCAGAACAGGCGGGACTCCAAAGTAATCATTGTCGGCTTCCAGGTGGAAGGCAGCCCGGGCAAGCATCTGCTTGACACAAACATATACAAAAACGAGAACGAGGAATTTGCTGTCCGCTGTCGCATAACCCGCTTTGACTTCTCATCGCATGCTGGCAGGGGCGAGCTTCTGGATATAATCAGGAAGCTCAGGCCAGAGCAAGTAATATGCGTTCACGGCGACAAATGCCAGCAGTTTGCAAGGGATATTGAACGTGAATTCAAGATACCTGCTTTTGCCCCGAAAAACGGGGACGAGATTGAAATTTAAAATTTTTCTGGAATACACGTTTCATGATACTTGGGCTTAGCACAGGATGCTTCTTTCCATGGAAGCCGGATGTTCGCAGCCAGATGGAAGAAGTTCTTTCAATGGATATCAACGCCTTGCAAATACTATGCGCCAGCATAGGCGAACTTGATGAATTTATCAAATCAGGGCCGCAGCCTGTGAAAATGAAAAATGTTTATTTTCATCTGCCCTGGAAAGGAATCAGATATGGCTGCAACAGGGAAACAGAATCCATGATTAAAAAAATGGAAGAAATTAGTCAGAAGACGGGAATAAACTCATTTGTAATTGAAGCTGATTCCATAGAAAACATGGACCCGCTGAAGGGCTTCAATATTCTGGTAGAAAATTTGAATGTGCTGGAAAAGTTCGGCGCAACAGCAGAAGACATAATGAAAATAAAAAAGTCATACAATACCGGCTTTGTTTTTGACATTGCCCATCTCTATGCAGCTTACGGGAATTTTGACAAGTTTGGCGAAATGCTTGGTGCCATGGAAAGCAGCCTGAAAATGATTCACATAAGCGGCTTCAGCAAAGGAAAATGGCATTCCACAATTTTTGACGCTGAAAACAAAGAGCAGCTTTCAGAATGCATAAGAAAGCTGAAACATTACCCGATTATAATAGAGAGCATAATGGGCTCAAGAGAAGCTGCTGAAAAGGAGCTTGAATTTGTCAGGAGCATGCTTGCAGGTTCATGAAACTAGAAAAACAAAAATAATATCAAAAAATAAAAAAATCAAAGAACTTACTTCTTTCCAAGATTTTTGGACTTGACAAATTCCCAGAGCTTTTTTGTCATCAAACTGGGAGCTATAGACTCCTTGCCGAAAACTTCCTCCATTGTGGCAGTCTGTCCAGCAAAGCATATGCCATATCCGCCGAATGCTTTTTTCTCAGCCATTGCATCACTCTTTCAATACATGGTGAGCACAGCCAAATCTGCGGACTTTAGTACGCAGATGGGCTCACCTGTATAACAATGCATAAGGGAAACCCCAAGCTTTAGCTTGGGAAGATATTAATGCATTGTTATAATAATTGTCATCAGGATAATAAAAGGTTTGATTAAATGTTTTGTAATTTGGGATAATTTAGAATATCATTGCTGCAAGCCAAAATAAAAAATGAAATTCCAACGATACTTCCATCTAAAGGTGGATGTTTCTTTGCGGATTTCTTTCTGACTTCTTGCTTTCCAGAAGAAGTCAAAAATAAAACAAAAAAAACTACTTCTTGCCAAGCTTCCTTGACTTGACAAATGTCCATAGCTTCTTGGTCATCTCGCTCGGAGTTATTTTCTTGCTTCCAAAAAGCTCCTCAAGCGTCTTGGTCTGGCCAGCAAAATTTATTCCATAGCCGCCAAAAGGCTTCTTCCCGCCTTTTTTCTTTTTTAATCCAAACATTAATAATATTTGGTCAAGGAAGCACATAAAGGTTATTGCACTCCAAATACAAATTCATTTTTTCTCATACCAAACGAAAAAGCTTTTTAAAGCTTTTATTGTTAATAACTTATGAGTGATTAAAATGCTTGTTGCTGAGTATGCGCTTATATCAGGTTATAATGCTAGCATATACCAAAATCAAGATACGAAACCCAGAGAAAGAGATGTTTCCATTGATTGTAATAAAATAAATTTTGGGTTGGAAAATTATAAGATAGCAGTAAACCTACCTGTTATTAGCATACCTTCAAAGTTTTCTGGTTTGGAAGAGATTAGAAAAGACTTATTGATACCCGTAAGAGATGCGGTTGTAAAAGATTTACAACCCTGTATGGAAACAGTTGGCGCTCTTTTTGGATTTATAAATCGAGAAAAATCACCAAACCCGCATATTTTTTATGAATTTTCCGGAAAAGCGTGTGGCTGCGATATAGAATATTGGTTTATGACACTATCCCGATGGGTGGTCTAACTAACCCAACACAGTTGGTGCTTGACATTGGCATTTTGCATGATATTCTTCCTCAGCCTATGAGAGATTCTATTAATCAAAAACCTTGGTACACTGACTTTGTTTGTGAATCTAGATTTTTAGGAAAAGAAAACGGCAAAATGCCTTTCGCAAAAGGCGAAACATTGAAAGAATCTATGGAAAGGATTTTATCAATATATAGAATGGTTATTGATGAGCACAAAGCTGATGATATCATGCCTTTGATGGATTCGGATAAAAGAGCACATTGGGTTTCTGATGTAAAAAGAAAAATTAATGAAGTGCCTGAATATTGGTAGAAAATAAATTCCTTATTCAGAACTCTCTTTCATGCCCTTTCTCTCCCTTATCTTCCTGACAGTCAGCTCCCTGAGGTCGCTTGGCAGGCGCTCAAATATCACGTCCATGAGCGAGTAAAATCCTTTTCCGCCAGTCGCGGATTTTAATGCCGCTTCGAAGCCGAACATTTCTGCCACAGGAAGCCTTGTTTGTATTATTGCTGCGCCGAGCTCTGTTTTCATGTCCATTATCTGGCCTCTCCTGTTCTGCACAAGGTCTATTATGTTTCCCATGACTTCTTCAGGAGCATCTATTCTCAGTATCTGAACAGGCTCAAGCAAAGCAGGCTCTGCTCTCATCATAGCTTCGCCTATGGCCTGCCTTACAGCAGGTATTACCTGGGCAGGTCCCCTATGAATCGCATCTTCATGCAGCTTTACATCTGTTATCTTAACCTTAACAGCTGAGCACGGCTCTTTGGCTATGGGGCCTTCTTTGCAAATAGCTTCAAAAGCATCCATAACGAGCTCCATTGTTTCGCTCAAATGCTGAATGCCTTTTGTGGTGTCAATTAAAATATTCCTGTTGAATATCAGCTTCGTTCCCTTGGCCTCATCCTTGCTCATTCCAGCTTCTGAAAGCAATGGCCAGACATCCTTCTTCTTTATGACACCTTCTTCTATCCTGCCGTCAGCAATTGCCTGATAAACGCCCTGCTCAAGAGGCTCAACAACTATGTAGAAGCGATTATGCTTGTTGGAGGATTTTCCTTCAACTTCAGGCGATGTCGCTGATACAGTTTCCCTATAGACAACTATTGGTTGGCTTGTCTGTATTTCAATGCCCTTGTCCTGAAGCGGACGCTCAACTTTTGCATTTATATGAAGCTCGCCAAGCCCGCAAACAAGGTATTCGCCTGTTTCCTCATTTATACTAACCACAAGAGTTGGATCCTCCCTGCTCTTCTGCCTGAGAAATTCTATGACTTTTGGAAGGTCATTTGGGCTCTTTGGCTCTATGGATTTTGTTACAACAGGCTCAAATATGTGCTTTATGGACTCAAAAGGCTCAATATGATTTTCAGGGCTGCAAAGAGTCTCACCAGAAGTGACATCTGGCATCCCTATAACCCCAAGTATGTTGCCTGCTGGAATTTCTTCCATCTGTAGATATTGAGGCCCCTTGTACAGCAGGACTTGCTGAACTCTTCTATCAGTCTGCTTTCCGACGAGGTAAACGTTCTGCCCCCTCTTTATGGTCCCTGAGAATATCCTTGCTGCAGCAACCATTCCTGCATGGGGATCAGGCACCACTTTGGTGACAATCAGCGCAAGCTCGCCATTTGGGTTGCATTCTATCATATCCTTGTAAACCTTGGTTTCCTGGTTCCCGTGCCATAGCTTTTCTATCCTATATACCTGCGCCTGGCGCGGATTCGGCAGATGATGAATGACCATGTCGAGCAAAATCCTATGAAGCGGTGCTTTTTCAGCCAAGTCTGAATCCCGCTCCTGGGAGCAGCATTCTATTATTTCCTTGAAGGTTATGCCCTGCTTTTTCATGTACGGAACTGATATTGCCCATTTCCTGTAGGCAGAGCCGAACGCCACAGAACCATCCTCCACATTGACCAGAAACTTGTCAGCAAAATCCTTTTCAGAATATTTGATTATCAGTCGGTTGACCTCTTTTATGATTTTCATGAACCGCTCCTGCATAGCTTCTGGAGTCAGCTTTAATTCTCTTATTAGCCTGTCAGCCTTGTTTATGAAGAGAACAGGCTTTACTCTTTCATGAAGAGCCTGCCTTATGACTGTTTCAGTCTGTGGCATGACTCCTTCAACAGCGCAGGCAAGAATTATAGTGCCGTCAACAGCCCTCATTGCCCTGGTGACATCGCCGCCAAAGTCCACGTGACCTGGCGTGTCTATAAGATTGACCAGGTAATTGTCATCTCCGTACTCATGAACCATTGAGACATTCGAAGAATAGATTGTTATGCCGCGCTCCTGCTCCTGCTTGTCAAAGTCTGTCCAGCACGTCTTTCCAGCCATCTCTGCTGACAGCATTCCAGCTCCATAGAGCAGGCTGTCTGTCAGCGTTGTTTTTCCGTGGTCTATATGAGCAGCAATTGATATGTTCCTTATGTTGTTGGGCTTGCTCATGAGCTCCTGAATTAACTCGGTTTTTGTTTTTGCCATATGATATCACTGCAAATCAAATTTAGTATTCTATTTTTTGTGAAAAAAATCTTTTAAAGGCTTCATCTCACCACATGTACAAATAAAGAGTACCGTAATTTATTCCTGCACTCGAATTCTGGTAAAGAACGCTTCTTTGCAGAGCGTTTATGTCAGCCCTTAGCGGAATTTCGCCTCCATATTCAAGAACAGCGCTTCCTGTGGAATTTTTCAAAGTGACGTGAAAATCATATTTTACATCAGTAAGGTTTTTCATTATCATGTAATTGCTCGCATTAAGCGCAGACAGCTTTGAATAGTGGATTGCAGAAGATTTTTGGATGGAAAACAGCGTTTCGTTCCTGTTTGCTGTTGTCAGGTTGTTGGTGCCGCTGCTGAGAGTTGCGCTGCAGGCAGCAGAGGAGAAGTTGCTCGTGCTGTTTTTGCTGAACCATACCTTGAACCATTTCTGCGTATTGTTGTTTATTGGTGTCTGGAAAAGGAGAATCTTTCCGGAAACATTGCAGCTTAGGGGCGAGCCTGTTTCATTTTGCACGAAAACAGAATTTATATCAACATCAGGATATCCCAGCAGGGTGAAATTAACTGTCACGTTCTCTGCTGCGCTGTCATTGATAGTATTGTTCAGCAATATCTCCATGCTGTAGATATCAGCAGAAATTCCCAGCTTTTTCGGATAATAAGGGTAGTAGGAGTAATTTGCAGTGAAATTTATCTGGTCAAAATAGCATATGTCAGGGGACGAGGGCAAGAAGTATATCCTTGCCACGAGGTTGTTCGCATCTTCTGTCTGGTACAGCCACAGCAGATAGTCAGACGAGTTCCACCATATCCATAAATTTGATGTGCTGCCGTTTCCCCAGTCGTCCATATAGGTTTCAGAGCCTTCGGAAAAAGCTGTCAAATCATCCTTATAATCGCCATCTCCTCCGGACTGCTCAAAGCTCGATGTGTTGTAAAGAACTTTGAATGACGAATTTCCCATTGCCGCATTTTGCGGAATTCCAAGATACGGGAAAGTGAATTCCAGCACATCTGCCAGTTCGCTGTTGTTTATGAATGCATATTTGGAATCGCCTGCCTGGTTAAGCTCCCCTGCTGAGAAAGTGCTGATAGTGGAATTTGCAGTCCTGTTCAGGCTAATAGACCAGTTTGCTGCGCTGTTGTTGCTGAAAGTCTGCAGTGAAAACTGCCAGTTTGCAGGCTCGCCCTGGTCAAGGAGGTCGTTCAGCAGGCTAAGCGCGAATCCGCGTTTCTCAGTCAGGGTCGCGTCGTTCTTAAGAGATGAAAAATAGTCTGTTGAAAAAAGCACCAGGAAAGCAAATATAATTATGAACATGCCTGAAGCTATTGCAAAGTCAACCTGCGCAGAAGCCTTTCTTGCCATAAATTACATTTTTATAGTTTATTTCTTATTAAGATTGATATGCAAAAAGCAAGGATAAAAATTATAGGAAGAAAGCCCGAAGAGCTCGACACAATATGCAGGGAAATTAAGCTGCTTTCAGAGAAGCTCGGGGTTTCTGTCAAGGGACCGATACCTCTGCCGACAAAAAGAATGAGAATACCGGTCATAAGGACGCCATGCGGCGACGGTATGCACCGGGGAGGCGGTGGCGGAAACTGGGAAACATGGGAAATGAGGATACATAAAAGAATACTCGATGTTGGCGCCAATCCCAGGGTACTTAGGCAGATAACCAGGATTCCTATGCCAAAAGATGTAAAAATAGAGATAGAACTTACTGACTAAATTATTTATTTTCTCTAATCCATGTAATTCTTAACTTTACTGATTTTAGGTTAGTTTGAATGGTCGAAAGAAACGAACAGGAGAAGATTGCCCTTCTTGAAGCAGCGCTTTTCATGACAGAGAGACCGCTTATGATTGAGGAAATTGAGCAGATTCTCAAAATGAAAAAAGGCTCTGTTGAGCCTCTCATAGCAAAGCTTGAGCAGAAATACAGCGACCAGTCCAGCGGGATAGAACTTTCCAGGACAGGCGGATTCAGGCTTGCCATAAAGCCTGTTTATATACAAAAAGTTTCCAAGCTTACAAGGCATTCTGACATGTCGCGCGGCTTGCTGAGAATATTGTCAATAATAGCCAGGAACGAGCCTGTCACGCAAAGCGACCTGGTAAAGGTCGTTGGCAACCGCGTTTACGAATATGTAAAGGAGCTGGAAGAACTCGGCTTCATAAAGACAGAAAAGCATTCCAGGACAAAGAGGATATTCATAACAAAGCTTTTCGAGGAGTATTTTGGGGTTGATAAGGAAAAGCTGAAAAACAGCCTCTCAAACGAGAATGCAGAAATTGCTTCGCAGAATGTCTGATTTATATTATAATTTATATTATAAAATAGAAATTATTTCATGGACAATGTTTTATTGATAATATTCATTTCCATGCTCGGCCCAGTAATCGGCTCTGCTATCGGAGTTCTGAAATACCCTTCCCGGAAATTTATGATGTCAATGCTCTCTTTTGCAGCAGGAGTAATGCTCTCTGTTTCTTTCCTGGACCTGATTCCCGAGAGCATAAAATTCTCTTCAATATGGATATGCTGCTTTGGGGTGGCTGCGGGTTGCCTTGCTATTTTTGCAGTGGACAAAATCATACC
>CAZBKL010000001.1:18319-36577 GCA_964492465.1 uncultured archaeon | reverse complement strand
GAGGAACATCCCGGGTTTGTTTTTGTGCCGCTGGTTAAGGATTGATACGCAACTAATGATTATTCAAAATCTTTTTCCAAGACGATCTTGTTGGTCAATCCATATTCGTGCTTGCTGATTATGCCCTTTGCAGAAAGCCTGTGAATAATGCGATGGATTTTAACTTTATTCATACCAGTTTTCTTTACCAGCTGGGATTGTGTTATGTCACCCCGGGCTTTTTTTATCTCGTCTATTAATATGCGCTCATCAGGATGCAGCAGGAGAGATGTTATTTTCTCCCTGGCTTTTGATATTTCTTTCTCCCTGGTTATGGTCCATAATGACACTCCACTGGCAATCAGGATCGCGCCATTTATTAGAAGCATTATGGAAAACGGTGCAGTCAATCTATCCATAGGGTTAGCGATAAGTATTCTATCTCTAGGAGGCGACCTGTTGAATTCAGAGAAATTAAAACTTTCATTGCTGTAATTGCTCTGGTTCCTGAAATCATTCAAAATTTCCTTTTCCCATAAACCCGAATATAACTGCGAAAGGAAGAATATTATAGAGAATCCGCCAAGAAGGAAGCATGATATCATTACAATGTTGTATTTTCTATATTCACTTTTCATTCAAATCCCCATTCAGATTTCATGCAAACCAAGCATAAGACATGATACAAGACACGGTTTCATCTTGTTTCAGGTTTCACCTTGTTTCATGCCAAGGTTATATTCTGTTTCAGGCTTAAATGATTAATCATATATTGTTGAGAATGAAGTGAAGCCGATGGTTGGCATGAAACCGATTATAAAAATGGAAAAGGTTACAAAGACCTATCAGATGGACAGCGTGAAGAGTGAGATACTCCATGGCATTGACATGTCTATAAAGCATAATGAATTTGTTTCCATAATGGGAGCATCTGGCTCAGGCAAGTCAACATTGCTTAACCTTATAGGAGCCCTTGACAAACCATCAAGCGGGCACGTTTACATAGACGGCGTTGACATTTCAGGTCTCGACAGCAAAAACCTGGCGAGACTGAGGGGCGAGAAAATAGGATTCATCTTCCAGACTTTCAATCTTTACCCGACGCTGACAACAGCGGAAAACGTGGAGCTTCCCATGATAATAATGGAAAAAGAGGAGAAAAAAAGGAAAGAGGTATCCTGTGCGCTGCTTAAAAAAATCGGGCTAGGCGAGCGGATAAATTACCTGCCAACACAGCTTTCAGGAGGAGAGCGGCAGAGAGTCGCCATTGCAAGGGCCCTGGCTAATGACCCGGCAATAATACTTGCAGATGAGCCAACAGGAAATCTTGACTCAAAGATGGGCATAGAAATAATGAAGATATTCATGAAACTGCATAATGAAGGGAAGACCATCATAATGGTAACGCATGAAAAAAGCATATCTGATTTCAGCGAAAGAATAATTCATATCAAGGACGGTAAAATCATAGGTGGCGCCTCATGAGAAAATATCTTTTAATAATGGTTGTTATGCTTGTGCTGGCTTCGCCGGCATTTGTAGCAGCGGCTTCATCAGATATCCAGGTTTCCCTGCTGAAATATTCACCCTATCCTGCTGAGCCAGGAAAATACCTGACGCTGACTTTCAAGATTGACAACAGCGGAACCAGCGACGCAGACAATGTAAAGCTGAAATTCTCGCCGGGCTATCCGTTTTATTTTGACAAGAATGCCACTGTAAACATACTGAATTCCGCAACAAAAGTTCCCATAGACAGCGGAATGGTCGCTTACATAGGAAGCATACCCTCATCGCAGTATACTACAGTTGAGTATGACGTGCTTGTTGACACGAATGTTTTTGAGGGCAGCAGGCAACTGAGCATATGGCACCAGGCTGGCTCAGGTGACATATGGGTTGAGGATGATTTTGACATATTTGTCCAGGGAACAGACAGACTTGAAGTTTCAAGTGTAACCCCTGCAATACTTACGCCCGGTAAGCCGACAAATGCTGTTTTTGTTCTCAACAACACAGGAACTGCTTCCATAAGGGACGTCAGCTTCACTTGGGCAGAGAAGAGCAACGAGATATTGCCCCTGGGCTCTGGAAACACAAAATACGCCAGCTCCATAGCAGCAGGAAGCAGCGCAGGCATACCGTTCACGCTTGTTGCAAATCCCGGGGCCACATCAGGAGTTTACACAATACTCGCAAACATAACATACACCATAGGCTCAAACATATCCAAATCACAGAGCGTGAGCATAGGAATGTTCATAGGCGGCAAGGGCGAGTTTGATGTCAGTACCCAGGAATCTGCTGCAGGAAGCTTGACACTTTCAATAGCAAACATAGGAGAGACCACAACAAGCTCTGTTTCTGTTTCAATACCTGAACAAGATAATTTTGCTGTTTCAGGCATCTCCAGCTCTTTCCTAGGCAACATGAATCCCGGCGACTTCCTTACAGCAACATTCCAAATTTCCCAGAAAGCTTCAGGGTCCACAGGCTTCAACAGGTCAACGACTGCAAACAGGACATCTTCAGGCAGGCTCAAGGTTGATATAACATACACAGACACAAACGGCAACAGGGAAACCATAGAGAAGGAAGTCCCTGTTTTTTCGGCAATACTTTCAGCATCAGGTAATGGCTTGAGCTCGAACACACAAAATAATTTCACAGGAAGGAATAACTTCTTCGGAATCCCGGGCATTGGCGGCGGGGGAAGCTCGGGATCACTGACAATTGTGCTTGTGGTTGTAGTTATCTTCATTGCCATAATCATTTACATATTCAGGAAAAGAATATTCGGCTTTTTCACGAAGCTGAAAAAACAGGAAAAAAAATGATTGCCATGAATGGTGTTTTTGGTGAAAACATATGATATCGCTATATTCGCGTCTAACAGTCTCAAGCAGAGGAAGCTTAGGGCCTTTCTCACTGTGATAGGAATAGTAATAGGAGTTGCTTCAATAGTTTCTTTGATATCCATTGGTCAAGGAGTCCAGGCCCAGGTAAACAGCAGGCTTGGCGGCTTGGGAGCTGACATGGTCACTATAAGCCTTGGGCGCCAGCGGGCTGCTGGAGGCGGGGGTTTCGGAGGATTTGAAGGCTTCGGCGGGCAGAGAACAACATCAGGCAAAAACCTTACAGAAGATGATGTGAGAGTGGTTAAGACCACGCCTGGCGTGCTATATGTAAACGGGATTGTTTCTGATAGGGGGAAGGTTGTGTATTCTGGCGAGAACTCTGATTCAACTGTCCAGGGAGTGGACACAACATCATGGAGATTCATGATAACCACGCAGCTTGCATCTGGAAGATATCTCATGGCTGGCGATATCAATTCTGTTGTTATTGGAAACAGGCTGGCAAACGGCGTTTTCAAGAACAATATTTCTGTCGGCGACCAGATAACCATAGAAGAAAAAATATTCAAGGTCGTGGGAATTCTGCAATCCGGCGGTTCTGGCGGGGGCGATTCAGGAGTTTATATCCCGAAAGAAACAGCACGCCAGATATTCGGCCTTGACTTCAGGAGAGTTGACTCAATAACAGCAAAAGTCAGCGACGCCTCAAATATAGCGAACATAACCAGCAATATCCAGGAAAGGCTCAGGATATCAAGGCATCTCCAGCTAGGAAAGGAGGATTTCACAGTTTCAAATACACTCGCAGTGCAGAGCCAGATAAGCAGCGTCACGTCTACAATAACTCTATTCCTTGGAGCCATAGCAGGAATTTCACTGCTTGTCGGAGCCATAGGAATTTCCAACACCATGTTTACGTCTGTGATGGAAAGGACAAGGCAGATTGGAATTTTGAAATCACTTGGCGCAACTGATTCAGAGGTCATGAAGATTTTCGTTACAGAGGCCAGTATAATAGGACTCGTCGGCGGAGTTATTGGAGCCCTTCTCGGATTGGCTGTATCGCAACTCATATCCATAATAGGCAGTTTCAATACCCTGGTCACGCCAGAGCTTTTCATATCAGCCATGCTTTTTGCTGTAGTTGTTGGAGCAGTTTCAGGCTATTTTCCAGCTAAAAGAGCAGCTGCCCTGCAGCCTGTCGACGCTTTGAGGTATGAATAATGAAAACAAATAGAAAATATAAGTTCTGTTGAACAAGAATATAGAAGTGATATTATGGATAAGCTCAATCATGCTCTTCGAAAAAAAATCGCAGCCAAGATTCTTGATACAATGAACATGAAGCCTGACCAGACACTGGTATTGCGGTCTGGAGTTCATGTGCAGGATTTGATAGAAGAAATAGCGTTGCTGGCTATGAAGCGCGGAATAAATCCAAGCATAGCAACGAGCACAGATGAATTTTCTTACAGGGCAATGAGCGAAACGCCAGTAAAATACCTTAAGCGCTCTTCAAAGCTTGCGCTAAAAATGATAGAAGCTGTTGATGCTTGGGTCAGCATAGAAAAGATGAAAGACCCGAGGTTGATGGAAAAAATTCCTCACGAGCGCTTTGCTGCTTCTAGAGAAGGCGGAGAAAAATTTGACAAGAAATTTCACAGGCTTGGCGTGAGGTGGTGTTCTGTTGGCTATCCGACAAAAGATAACGCAGAGAAGCTTGGAATACCTTACAAGACGCTGAAAAAATTCATATGGCAAGGAATGCTTGTTAAGAGCAGCTATCTTTTCAGCCAGGGAAAGCCAATAATCGATGCATTGAAAGGTGCAGAAAAAGTTCACCTGACAGACGAATTCGGAACAGACCTGATGCTGAAGATAAAAGGAAGGAAGCCTTTTGTCTGCGACGGATTCATAAGCAACGAGGACATGAAGAAAAAGGATTTGGGATGCAACCTTCCTGACGGAGAAGTTTTCATGCCGCCTGTTGAAACTTTCGGCTACGGAGTTCTGGTTTCGCCCAAGCGCACAGACAGCTTCACAGGAAAAATGATAGAAAACATCAGGCTTGTTTTCAGGAACGGAAAGCTAGATTTGGACAAGACAACAGCAGAAAAAAACGAGAAGGCTCTGAAGAACACTCTCAAAAAATCCCTTGAAATTGACAGGAAATTTTACGGAACCCCGAAAGCAACCAGCGTTGCAGAGCTTGGTATCGGGCTTAATCCTATAATAGACCAGATAATCGGCTATCTCCTGACAGACGAAAAAATCAGAGGCACCATCCACGTAGCTGTGGGCTCAAATGACTGGTTTGGCGGCTGCTCGAAATCTTCGCTCCACTGGGATTTCATATCAAATGACAGGATAAACATTGAAGCCATTTATCCTAACGGAAAAAGCAGGATGATCAAGGAAAGGGGCAAGCTGGTTAAGAACTGAATTCTGAAATTATATTTCTAATATGCCTTTCCAGCATAAGCGATGCAGCCAGCAGGCTTGCCGCAGATTATGCATTTGCCTTTTGGGATTTCCTTTTCATCCAGCACTGTTCCGCGAATCTCTATTCCAGAAGCTTCTTTCAGCTTTTCAGCGCACTTGTCACCTGTCTCACAGGAGCAGAAGGCGAATCTTGCCAGACCGCCTTTGGACTCCAATATTTTTTTGACATCTTTTTCAGAAGTTGCCTCAAAAATCATGGAGTTGAACCAGTCATCTGCTTTCTTTCTCAGAGTTTTTGTCATGGATTCTGAAATCTTTGGAATCTTCTTTGCCAAGTCGCTTTGATTGATTATTTCCCTTTTTCCGTCCAGGCGATTGGAAATCACAGCCTGCTTTTTCTCCAGCTCTTTCGGCCCCACTTCTATTCTCAGCGGAATGCCTTTCATTTCCCAGTAATAGAACTTTTCGCCAGGCCGTTTTCCGCTTTCGTCTATCTCAACACGGTAATTTTTCAGGGACCTTTTGATTTTGCGGCAGGTTTTCATGATATCGTTTTTGAACTTGTCAAATATTATCGGAACAATTATTACCTGGATTGGCGCCATGTCAAACGGAAGTATTAGTCCCCGGTCATCGCCATGCAATGCTATGAGAGCGGCAACTGTCCTGGATATCGGCGGTCCGTAGCATGTCTGGTAAACATACTTCTTCTCGCCCTCCTCGTTCTCAAAAGTTATGTTGAAAGGCTTTGAGAAGTTCTGGCCAAGATAATGCGTTGAAGGAAGCTGAAGAATCTTTCCGTCAGGCATTATGGTATCAGCAGCGTATGTGTCAACAGCGCCCGCAAATTTGTCCCATTTCGGACGCTTGAAGAATATGAAAGGGATTCCTAAGTGAAAATATATGCTTCTGGTTGTGTTCATGTCTTCCACAACCTGCTTCAAAGCTTCAGCTTCTGTTTCAAAAGCGTCGTGCGCTTCTATCCAAAGGAATTCCCTGCCCCTTATAAAAGGCTTTGTGGCTTTTGTCTCGCACCTGTAGACAGAACAGCTTTGATAGAGCTTAAGCGGCAGGTCCATGTGGCTTCTTATCCATGTTGAATATGCCTGGTAGAATGCAGTTTCGCTCGTGGGCCTCAGTGCTATTGGCTCAATTTCAGAATCACCGCCTTTGGTCACCCAGAAAACCTCAGGGCTGAACTCTTTGACATGCTCCTTCTCCTTTTCAAAATTCTCTTTTGGTATCACAGCTGGGAACAAGCATGGCTCGTGCCCACGCGCTTCAAGCTCAGCTTCCCACATGGCATAAATCTGCTTCATCATCCTCATGGCCCATGGCCTGTATATGATGAAGCCCTTTATGTTGTAGCGCTGGTCAATGAGGTCAGCTGTTTTTATCACATTGTTGTACCACTCTGAAAAATCAGATTTCGGTATGTTGAAGATTTCGTTGGGCATAATATTCACTTCCTGCATAAAATAATTATCTCATTCTCCTTCCCTTTCAATATAGTTTTGTTTGATATCTTAAATTTATTCAGTTTCTTTCCAAGCGAGGCTTCTGTTTCTGCCTGGTTCTCCTGGTTGAAGAATGATGTTATCACAGCAAAGCCCCCGTGCTTCAGAACCCTGTGAATATCATCAGCATCCTTAATCAGATGGATTGTGTCAATGCAAAAAGCCAGGTTGAAATAACTGTTTGGAAATGGCAGTCTGCTGCCGTTAGCGATTATGAATTTTCTGTTATAGCAGCTTTCTGTTTCTTGGCCCTCTATGTCAATGCAGGTTATGTCAGTTTTGATGCCCTTGCTTTCGAGGAATTTCTCCAGGAGCATTGGACCGCAGCCAACATCAAAAATTTTGCCGCTTATGCGGATTTTATACTGCTTCAGCAACTCGAGTATTTTTTCATATTTCTTGTTCTGGATTTCAGACCACGAGCTATATACTTTGGAAAAGAATGGCATGAAGATAATTATGGCAGATGCTTTAATTATGTTTCTGAGAAGGACCAGGGAAATGGAAAGGGCTTATTTTACTTCCAATCACTTCTGCTTTTTCTTCTTAGCAGCCTTGGATTTCTTTTCTTTCTTTGGCTTTTTTGCAGGCGCTGGTTCTTTTGAAGCTGGCTTTGTTTCAGGTTTTATGGTTTCTTTTCCCTCTTGTGTTTTCTGCTTCTGGTTTATTTTCAGCTTAGACTTGTCAAGCCACTCTTTCTTTGTCGGGCATTCCAAACTTAAGCACATCCTGAACGGGCGAGCTCCCTGGCGATAAACCTGTATTATCGGAGTCTTGCACTCAGGGCAGGTATTTCCTGTTGATACTATCACTCCCTCGCGTGGCAGCGGCGAGCCAAAGCGGCAACCGCTTTTGTAGCCTGTGCAGCCAACAAATCGCGAGCCTGTTTTCCACATTTTCATAACCTTCAAAGTTCCGCCGCACTTCGGGCATGTGCCGAGAATAGACTGCCTGTCCTGGGAAGCAATAACAGATTCTGTGAGCTCCTTGCCTATCTTTGCTTCTTTTGGCTTGAATTTCTCGCATATTTCCCTGAGCTTTGCTTCAGCTTCTTTCAGGACCTCCTCCTTGCTTTTTTTGCCTTCTTCTATTAAGTCACATTCCTCTTCGAAATGCTTTGTCAGGTCTTCTGAAACAATGTCAGGAACGTTTTTTTCAAGAATATTAGAAAGATTCATGCCAAGCTCTGTTACTTCTATTGAGCGCCCAATGAGATAGCCGCGGTTGTAAAGAATCTGCAGAATTCCAGGTCTCGTCGCCTTGGTTCCCAATCCTTTCTCTTCCATCTCCTTTAGCACAGAGCCCTGCGAATATCTGGCTGGCGGCTGGGTTTCTTTTGCAATCTGCTCAACTTTCTCAACCCTGAGCTTTTCGCCTTTTTCAAGCTCTGGAAGCGGAGTCTCGTCGCGGGCAGCATACCTGCCGTAAAGCGCTGTCCAGCCAGCTTCAACTGTTTTCTTGCCTGAGAGGAAGAAGTTGCAGCCATTGATATCAAGAATTATTTTCCGCGACTCCCGCTTTGCAGGCTCGCCGAAAACAGCCATGAACCTGTGAACTAATAAATCATAAACTTTCTGCTGCTTGTCGCCAAGCTTTTTCGGCGCCTGTGCAGTCGGGTATACAGCAGGATGAGCTTGATCTGTTTTCTGCCCTTCATTTGGAACAAGCTCTTTTTTTTGGAGAAGCAAATCAGCAAGCTTCTGGTATTTGGGATTCCTTGCTATGCTTGAAAGAATCTTGCGATAATCAATATCTTTTGGCAGCTTTTCGCTTGATGTTCTTGGGTAGCTTATGTAGCCAGCCTGATAAAGAGACTCTGCGATTTGCATTCCCTGCTGCGGAGTGTAGCCGAAGTATCTGTAAATGTCGCCAAGCATGGAAGTTGTATTATACGGCTTTGGAGGAGCCTGGCTCATTATTTTTTTTGAGATGTCTTTTACAACAGCTTCTTTTGCAGGCCTTGATTTTGCAAAAACAGAATCAGCTTCTTTCTTGTCAAAGAGCTTGTCTTTCTCATATTCTGCTTTAAGCACAGCTTTGCCGACCTTGACATCAGCTTCTATTATCCAGAATGGCTCTGGCTTGAATGCTTTGATTTCTTTTTCGTGGCTTGCGAGCATGTGAAGCGTGGGACCCTGAACTCTTCCAGTGGACAAAATCCTGAATCTTTTGCCAGCGCTCTTTATTGAGTTTGTGAGCGCTCGCGTGAGATTGATTCCGAAATACCAGTCCATCATGTGCCTTGCAAAACCTGATTCAGCAAGCTTCTTGTTTAATCCTTTGTCCATTTTAGCGTAGCTTTGTATCAGCTCTTCCTTTGTCATGGTGCTGAACTTCATCCTAGGAGCGTCGTCGCGCTTGCAGAGGATGTTGAGTATGTTGGCACCTATGACCTCGCCTTCGTCATCATAGTCTGTGGCAACTATGAAGTCAGAAGCGTCTTTTGCCAGGGTTTCAAGGTTCCTGTAAAATTTCTCAGAAAACTTTGAGGCCTTGAAATTAAAGCTTGGAACCCATTCAACATCAAAAACAGGGTAAGCCCAGCCTTTTGACTTCTGCTTGAGCATGAATAAATGGCCTGCAGCTGGCGCAACCTTTATCTGCTTTCCGCCCCGCCTGAATTCATACCAGCGGGCGCCCTCGCGCTCAAATTCCTTGACCTCACCTTCTGCCAGCGCTTTGGCTACGGTCTTTGCAGCTGTCGGTTTCTCAGTTATTATCAGGGTAAAAGGCAAAATATCACCAAACCATTCCAAAAATTGATACCTTTAACTTGAATATCA
The DNA here is from genome assembly GCA_964492465.1 of uncultured archaeon. GTDB lineage: Archaea > Aenigmatarchaeota > Aenigmatarchaeia > GW2011-AR5 > JAHLMP01 > CAZBKL01. The sequence goes on along the minus strand of CAZBKL010000001.1, from coordinate 26,998 downwards.
AAATATAAAAGACTATATTAAAACTATTTATTTTATTTTTTCAAATAATCCAAGCTCTTTGTTCTTCCTTGCATTCTCCCAGGAAAATATTTTGCCGTTCATGGTGATATAAACGCCTTTGGGCAAAGCCTGGACAGCAGAAACCGCGCAGCCAAGATTGAATAGGGCATCTGAATTTTTCTTGTTGTAAGGAACCATTGCACCGAGCAGAACTATTGTCTTATTTTTAATATTATTTCCAAGAACTTTTGCAGTTTCTACCATGGTGGCTGTTCCATGAGTGATTATAATTTCATCTTCTTTGCAATCTTTGCAGCTTTTCAGGATTTTTTTTCTGTCTTTATCAGTCATGTAGGTGGACCTCTTCAGCATAATAACCTGGCAAATAATATCCAGATTGCATCTGCCTTGTTTCAGCATTTCCGGGATATGAGTCTTTCCGAAAATATACTTGTCATTTTTCTCTATTTTTTCGCAGTCAATTGTACCGCCTGTGATGAATAAACGGATTGCCATATTAGAAACTTTAAGCCCAAAGTTAATAAACATTTTTCCTGATTTGAAGAATCACTTTATCTCAACTTTCTTTATCCTGAAGCCTTTTCCTATTATGCTCTTCTTGCCGCAGGCAGAGCATTTGTATCGCAGGTCAACTTTTCTTGTGGGCTTCTCCCTTCCCTGCGGATTAGGCTTTGGGAACGAGCCATAGCCTTTCATTTTCCTCAGGAAGCTCCTGTTTGACTTGGAATCTTTCTTCCTCGGGCGCCTTTTGGCTATTTCCACTATGTGTTCCGTGTGCTTCTTGCAAAACTTGCAGAACCTTTTCTGCTTCTTTGCTATTTTCATTTTACCACTCCTTTTATTTCGCGATTAATCAATTTAACCTTTCACAAATGCCTTTTTTCTCAAGAAATTCCCTCATGTCTTTCGGAAGATAGACTTTATCCCCTTTTTTGAGATGATATGTTTTCATGTCAGTTCCCATGAATGATGGCATGGTTTCTTTTATCAGGCAAAACCCGTCTGTCTCTGTTTTTTGCGCAGTTGGCAGAGGTTGTGGAGATTGCATCGTTTCCAGTGCAGGTGAAACAGAAGATTCAGCATCATTTTCCAGTGAAATTTCAGGCATATGTTTCATCATCCCCTCTAAATTCACCATTCTTGAGCGGAAGCTCTTGAGCGTATTCAGTATTTCTGCAAAAAGATTTTCCTCACATGCCATCAGGTTTGCAGGCTTTGACAAAGATTCTGTCCTTACAGAAAGCAGCGCCATCTTCAGTATTTTCTGCTGCCTGCTGAACATCAGGTCGCTTATTACCCTCTTTATGGTTTCGTCTGAACCTTTAAGGTATTCTGAAGCTTCCAGCAGGAAATCTTCGGGCATCTTCTGCAGTTTGGTATCGCTTTTCTTTTCCTCCCTATAGAGCTCCATAATCTTCTCAAATGTCAGCATATAATCACTCAATGCCTTCGCCGTGGTAGCGCTTCTGGTGCATTACCAGGCTTTTCTGGTCAGGAAAAGGCTTGTTGCATTCCCTGCACGCGAACCTGCCTTTCTTCCTGATTGAAAGATTGGCTCCTGGTTTTTTAAATGGATAGCTTACAGGATTCTTGATTTTCCTGCATGCTTCATCAGGCTTGCATATTCCAATGCTCTTGTAGTAAAGTTCGTTGTCGCAGTTTGCAGGCGGGCTCCTGGTTTTGTGCGAAGCGTAATTAAGCTGCCCCAGCACTATGCTGGTTGGCAGCGGCTTGGAATTTTTTGAATTCCATGCAGTTATGCGTAATTCTATCTCGTTACGATCCCAGTTCATGGAGCGCAGGAAGTTTATAAGAGTGAAAATGCTTCTTTTTCTCCCGTCTGCCATGCCATTCAGAATGAGCTTTATGCAGGGCGGGAAATATTCTTCTGGAATTTTCATGCTCGTTTCAAAATTCCTGGCTTTTGGCGCAGGAGCCTTTTTGCCAGACTCGAGCTTTGCGTTCCAGTTGAGCGCATCTCTCAGCAAAGCTTTTGCTTCATTTTCATTGCATTCTTTCAGGAAAGGCTCCCTGATTTTTGCCGCCTTCATTTTCACAATATCAGGGCTGTAATCTGACACATCTTTCAGAGGCAGGGAAACAAACCATGTTTTCTCGTTCAGCGAATAAGGGGCGCGGAACAAATGGCGCTCGCCCCAGCTTTTTTCTATCTCGACCAGTGAATAGGGGTCAGGGTTTTCAGAACCTGAAATTGCTATGAGGTTTTTGTTTCCATATTTGCTTACAAGGGCACCGAGAACTTTCTCTCTAAGCTGGTCCCTTATGAAGCTCGCGAGTATTTGCGGAATCCTTGGATAATCGTCTTTGAGTTTGCTGTAGTCAACTTCCTGGGGAAACGCTTCCCAGGGAATTATTATATGAAAGCCGCGGCTGCCGGAGAATTTTACCCCATAGCTCTTTATTCCATATTCCCTCAGGAATTTGCATATTATTGACGAGCACAGCTGCGAAGAGCGAATGCGCTCTTCAGGTGTTTCACCGAGTTTTGAGTCTATGTCCATCAAAAAATCAAAACCTGACCTCAGCTTTGAGTAGTTCTTATCAGGAGTTGAGAGCTGCATGGGATTGTTCCATCGCTCCACAGAGCAGTGGAATGATGTTATGTTGTTTTTAACCATCTGGATTATGTCTGAAGGGAACTGCACCACATTAGGCCGCTTGTGGTATGTGCCTTCTTTGTACGCTCCGCAGAACTCCCTGCCAAAAGACATCTTCATCATTTCCTTGAGTATGTCTGCCCGGGAATAGTATTCAACTATCTCTGACTTGTACGGAACTCTTTGCTCAGCCATGAATAGCTAAAAGCTCAGAAATCTTTAAATCTGCTTTTTGGATGCTGAGTTCAAATCATGCTTTATGAAAAAGGACCATTGGAATGGTATGGGCTTAGCAACCAAACATTTTGCTTTTAAGAAAGCCCGGCCATTTATGCTGACCCTAGTCCTTACCTAGAAATTACGTATCTCCACAAGCCTGTGAAGAGGCAGTTTGGGCAGCGAAAACGCAGGGATTTTACCACAGAATGAGCTTCATTGCATCCGCTGACTTTCCTTTTCCAGCCGCACTTGCATACCAAATGTCCCATCTTAAAACCCTTTTTGGATTTCAAGACTATGGAGAAGAGGGTATATATTGTTAATGCTCTGGGTGTATGGTGATATAATAATATTACTAATATAAAATTTCTGGCTAATCATCAAGCATGAATAAGCTGGCTTTGTTTGACATAGACAGCACTTTGATTTTAGGCTCGAAATCAAAGGATGACATTGCTTTCCCGGAGGCGTTTAGAAAGGTTTACGGAATTGATGCAGATGTTTACGTCATTAATCGCCATGGCATGACAGACCAGCAGATTATAATAGATGTCCTTAGGAAAAACGGATTGGATGAAAAAACAATAATGCATAAATTAAAAGACTGCATGCAAGCATTGACAGAATCATTTTTAAAAAATATTGGCAGGGACGAAATTATAGTGCTGGATGGCGTAAAAGATCTGCTCGAAGAGCTTGAAAATCATGAAGTTCTGATGGGCTTGGTTACTGGCAACCTTGAGCCAATAGCATGGAGCAGCCTTAAAAAAGTCGGCTTGGACCGATATTTTAAGCTGGGTGGATTCGGAACAGATAGTATAAACCGGACAAATCTGGTAAGGCTTGCCATAAAGAGGGCAAAAGAAAACTTTGGATTTAATCTCAGCAATAATGATGTTTTTCTTTTCGGCGATGCTCCGCAGGACATGATAGCTGGCAAGGAAGCTGGAGCCAGGACAATAGGCATAACAACAGGCATTTACTCTGAGAAGCAGATGAAGAATTCCGGTGCTGATTTTGTCTTTAGCAGCATGAAAAGAAAAGAAGAAATTCTGGAGATAATTCTCCATCATGATGCTTAGGGGGTTGTTTTTATCCTTTGCCTTCAAATGATGAATATGGAAAAAAATGCAGCAAACATACTGGACTCGCTGAGGAACGCCAGGAGGATGCCCCAGGTAATAATGCCAAAAGACGCAGCCATGATTGTGGCTTATACTGGGCTGACAAGCGGCTGGACTGCTCTTGATGCTGGAACTGGCTCCGGATTTCTTAGCATGTTCATCGCAAACCTTGTTAAGCCTGGAAAGGTTGTCAGCTATGAGGTTAATGGAGCATATGCCCGCAACGCAGCTGAAAACGCAAAGCGAGCTGGCTTGACTAATCTTCAGGTAATAAACAAGGACATTTTCGCAGTCCAGCTAACTGGAAAATATGATTTAGTGACTTTGGATTTAAAAAATTCTGACAAGCTCATAAACAAAGTCTACAAAATCCTGAAAAAAGGAGGCTTTCTGGTCATTTACTCACCGCAGATAGAGCAGGTCAAAGCTGTAAGGAAAGAGATGGAAGGCAAGGAACTCCAGTTCACTGACGTGACAACAATTGAAAACATTGTCCGCGAGTGGCAGGTCAACGAGAGCTGGACACATCCTGTGCCCAGCGGCTTGGTTCATACAGGATTTCTGACTGTGGGAAGGAAAGCGATGTGAATATCCAATTTCTTAACAACTTCGAAGTAACTAAAAAATTAAGGCTTAAGAAGGTTTCTGTCTAAGGGATTTTATCAAAAAGGTGCAGAACATGACAAGCGGACCGGAGGACGGATGTGGCAGGAAAGATCTTGCAAAATATGCCGAGGAATCTTACAATAGTAGTATCGACAGATTAAGGGATTTGGCACATGCCCCATTAAGCGAATATGAAAAATTTACTACTGCAAAGCGAGCATTTAAAAGTGCCTTGTTTTCTTGGGATGATCATATCAAAGCCAACACATTAACACCTTATGCAACTGGCGTTGATGCTCGTATTGATGGAATTATACCGCGTGAGGTAAACGAATTAGTTCAGGACACTGCCAATATTTATTATCTCGTACAAGTTGAATATTATATTGGCAAAGAATTTTCTATTGATAGAGCAGCAAAATTTGCCATCGAAAATATCAGGCATGAACTTGAGGATCATCATAGATCAGGTGATTTGATGTTAGTCTCCGACACCACCCCAGAAAAATATTGGAATTGTTCTGTGGTAATATGCCCTGTGCTTGCCCCGGATAACGAAAAAAAGATCAAAATTAAAAATCCTGACGATATCTTAGAACGCTGGATAAAATTAAAATAAGAAATATCAGATTTTTAATTCTTCCTTCGCATTATCTATTATTATTCACGCCGGAATTGCGGAACCAGGTTAACGCGCTTGTCTCGAAAACAAGTGGGCTCTGCCCGTGCAGGTTCAAAACGGTTTTTCTTTCTTTACCGAGAAAGAAAACCCGTCGTAAAAGAAAGAAATATAAAAACCGTGAAAATCCTGCTTCCGGCGCTTTTGATTTTTTCATTCGCTGAATTTTTAAAGATTGTTTTTCAATCAGATATTAGATTTTTATGAAAAGATTCATAACAAGCGAGAGCGTCACCGAAGGTCATCCGGACAAAATATGCGACCAGGTGAGCGATGCTATTCTTGATGATTTGATAAGGCAGGACCCAAATAGCAGAGTCGCCGTAGAATGCCTGGCCACAACAGGCATTATCATGGCAGCAGGCGAAGTCACCACAAGGGGCTATGCTGACGTGCAGAAAATAGCCAGGCGGACTTTGCGCGAAATAGGCTACACCAACCCGCTTTTTGGCATTGACTGCGATGATGCTGGGGTGCTGGTAAGCATCCATGAACAGAGCCCTGATATTGCGCAGGGTGTTAATGAGACTTCTGAAAAAGAGCAGGGCGCAGGAGACCAGGGCCTGATGTACGGTTACGCGTGCAAAGAGACGCCAGAGCTTATGCCGCTGCCGATAATGCTTGCGCACAAGCTTGCTTTCAGGCTTGCTGAATGCAGAAAAAAGCGGATAATAGACTGCATTGGACCAGACGGAAAGACCCAGGTAACTGTGGAATATGAAAATTCTGTACCGAAGCGCGTTGATGCTGTGGTAATCGCCCAGCAGCACACCCATGACAAGCCAGAGGAGCACCTGAAAAAGGAGATAATCGAACATGTTATAAATCATGTGTGTGGCAGCTGGATAGATGAAAATACAAAATTCCACATAAATGCCACAGGAAAGTTCGTGATAGGAGGTCCTGAAGGAGATACTGGAGTGACAGGAAGAAAAATTATCGTCGATACTTACGGCGGAGTTGGGCATCACGGCGGTGGCTGCTTCAGCGGAAAAGACCCTTCAAAAGTTGACAGGAGCGGAGCCTATGCTGCCAGGTATGTTGCTAAGAATATCGTGGCAGCTGACTTGGCAGAGCGCTGCGAAGTCCAGATTTCTTATGTTATCGGGGTTGCTAGGCCTGTTTCTGTCAATGTTGAGTGCTTCGGCACAAACAGGATTCCTGAAGTGAAAATTTCTGAGTTGGTCATGAAGCATTTTCCCCTCACTCCCAAATGGATGATTGAGCACCTGAATTTGAAAAGGCCGATATACAAAAAAACAGCAGCTTACGGGCACTTCGGCAGGAGCGACCCGGACTTCACATGGGAAAAGACAGACATGGCAGAGCTTCTTAAAAAAGAAGCTGGACTGAAATAAGAGACTGGAGCAAGGAAATAGCAGGGGCTTCCAGAAGAGCATTTTGCTTCGAAACCTCGCTTCGCTCGGAGAAATATCGAAGCTCTGCTGCTTGGCTCTGTAAATGGCCAATTGAATGGAAGACGCAGCCCCTCTGCTTTCACTGCCATGAAAGCCCTTACCATTTCACCATCTCCATGTATCGGGAATCTGCTTTTAATATTGCATTCTATTATTTTAGTCATGTGATTTTATGCAGAGCCTTTTTGAAAAGCACAGGCCATCCTCGATTGCGCAGATAATCGGCAACAGGAAGCAGATAGAAGAGATTAAGCGCATGATAATCAACTACACAGGAAAGCCTGTTTTCATCTGCGGACCTCCTGGAACAGGAAAGAACTTGGCTGTGGAGCTTATTGCCGCAGAGCTTGACTATGAGCTAATACAGCTAACTGCTTCGGATTTCCGCAATTATGAAAGCATAAAAAATACAATTTTCCAGTCAGCGCGGCACCAAAGCCTGCTGAACGGCAACAATTTGAATGGAAAATCAGATTCGAACAATGGCTACAGGAAGGGAAAGATAATACTTGTTGACGAGCTTGACGTTGCTGATGGTGGGATGGTAAAGGGGCTGAAAGAGGTGATTGCAGAATCTTCTTTTCCCATAGTTTTCATTGCTTCAGACCCGTATTCGAGGCATCTTCTTGAGTTGAGAAACTCCTCTGCGATTGTTCGCATGGACAAGATAAGGTCAGATTCCATGGCAGCTTTCCTGAAAAACGTTGCTAGAAAAGAAGATATGGACTTTGATGAGCAGGCTCTTGAGCAGCTTGCCCGAATGGCTGATGGCGACGTCAGAGCTGCGCTTATAGACATGGAATCTATCGGGCAGGTCAATGACAGCAACCTGAAATGCATAGGAAACCGCACCTATGAGCAGAATGTTTTTGAAACTCTCAAAATATTGTTCAGGGCAAGGAGCCTTGACAATGCAAGAATGGCAGTTGAGCACAGCGACAAGTCAGCAGATGAGCTTTTCTGGTGGGTGGAAGAAAATACTTTCAGGGAATTTTCAAATCCTGATGAAATTGCCGCATCCTACAAGTTCCTGGCAAAAGCAGATTACTTCCAGAGCCTTATAATCAGAAGGCAGACATGGAGTCTGCAGAAATATCTCTCTGACCTTATTTGCTGCGTAAGCATAGGAAAAAAGGAGCAGGCAAGAAAATTCGTTGCTTATCAGCCTCCGAGGTTCTTTTCAAGAGGCATGGGCAGCAGGGCAGAAGCTGCTGAAATTATTGAAAATCTGGCAAAAGCCACGCACATATCTAAAAAGGCAGCGCTCATCTATATACCGCTTCTGAAAAAAATAGCAAGATTCCCGGAAATGCATGAAAAGATGGGCATGAGTGAAGAGGAGAAGGAGATAATAAGCATGATATGATATCAGCATCACGGCTCTTCTGTGCCAAAGGCGTATGTTGGCTCAGGAGAGGCATATTTCCTCACAAACGCATTGTCAAAATACGTGTCCCCTCCCTCATAGTGCGTGAAGCCAACTTTGAGGGGAGTTTCTGAAGAGCCTGTGCTTGTGTAAATAAGGCTCCATGTCTCACTGTCTGCGCTTGTGTAATAATTCGCACCGCTTGATGTCAGAGACAATTTCATATAATAATCAGTGCCGCACGACCAGTTGCCGTGGTCGCCCCTGTCGTTTCCTGATTCAAATATTCTCAAACGCTCTGTGTAGCCGTCGTTTTTGTAGAAATAGAAAGCATGTATCATATTTGCAAAGTCTGTTATCGCTCCCGAATCTTTCCATCCAAACATGGAAGTTTCCGGATAAACAGAACCCCTCTGGCACATCGCCTTGTAATTGAACCTGAACTCGTTGTAAGCGTTTACAGACAGCCTCGGAAATGTTGATTTGCTGAACAAGGTTGCGCTATTCCATGAACCAAGCCCGTTGCTGATTATTATCCTGTTATCCTGGCTGATATTCCCACTGGTATCTGTTTCGCTCCACTTGCCTGTGTCTATTGTCGTGCCTGTGAAGTCATCGAAGAAATCAA
>CAZBKL010000001.1:14656-18219 GCA_964492465.1 uncultured archaeon | reverse complement strand
GTTCTTTATCTCACCCATTCCGCAGTTCCTGACATATATCTTGTTTCCTGAGGCAGATTCAAGCTTTATGCAGGATGACATGGATTCTTGTGTATTTTCTAGCTGCTCGGTTCCGCCAGCTTGCGTTGTGACAACAGACCTCTGCACCCATAAGTAGAAAAATCCAGTCATGCCTATGGTTATCATCAGAAGCAGCACAACAGCTATTATGGCAGAAACTCCTTTCATAAATATTATTATCCTCAAATCTGCTTAAATTTCTTAATTATGACAATTTCTGAAAAATATTTGCTCGGTATTAATCACAGGCTATTGCCTGTGGAAAAAATCACTAGTCTAGGGGGATTTTTATTGCCCTTGTTATATTCATGTTTGACGAGGACATTGTTATGATAAAATTTGTTCCGGAAATCCTCGGCGGGCTGGTGTTTTCTATTTTCAGGTAATATCCCTTTTCCAGGGCCTTCTGCTCGGCATAGGGCACGAATTCCATCAGATTTTTCTGGAAATCATAGTCGTTCGCAGAATAGCCCAGCGTATTGTTCAATTCATAAACTATGTTGTTGAAGAAATAATCTTCATTGATTTTTGCTATTTTTGAGCTGTCGGCATAGAAGTATCCGCTATAGAGCATGGATATCGTGACAAAAGTGGCTGATGCTATCACAGCAGAAATTATGAACCACTGGCCCCTTGCCATGGATATAGATAAATGCTTCAGATTTTAAATAAAGTGTTAGGAATAAATTTCATTGCAAGTGTTGCCTTGGATGCTTTTACTGAAAAATGCCCTGATAAAATGCTCCGTATAGCAGTATAAGCCAGCTCATTGTCCCCATCCTTATATACCCCCATTACTCTAGCAGGTATACCGGCTTTTATATGATAAGGATTGGTGAATATTCTATCATCAATGAACACAATCTCCCCGGAACTTATAAGCCGGGAAGTTTCCGGTGACCTTTCCACAATCTTTATATTTTCCAAGTAGTTCTGAAAATAGCCCCCTTCATCGGCGAGCTTCACGCCTATACATTGCGGCAAATAGAAAGACAATGAGCTGTGATGAACCGAAACAACTTTTCCCACTCTTCCTATATTTTCTGTCGGAAATAATTTTTCATCACTCCCAGGAACTACAGAAACAGTGTCGCCGGGATAAACGAATGGCAAGTCTGCTTCGGGTCTTTTTCGTGCTTCCGAATCATCAAAAATGTCATGCTGAATTTCCATGATTTGCATATTGAGAGAAAGCTTTATAAGAGAATTCAATTACCGGCTTTGTTTAGATTTTCTTGACGCTTCTTTCTGCCCCGCAGGCTTCGCACTTGAGGAACATTATCTCTGCTTTCTTTGCCAGATTGGTGTCTGCTTTTCCGCATTCCCTGCAGTAAAGGAATTCTGAGCAATAGAGCTTTATGGCTTTCTCAACAGATTCCCTGTCAAAATTCCTCTGCAGCAAAAGCCTGCTCTCGTCAAAAGAACCTGGTATGGCAAGCTCCCTGAAAATGAATTTTGCCATATGTTTCGGATCTCTTCGTATGGCTCTGGCTATCTCGCCAAAATTCCTTACAGTCGTCTGCTTTCCTGATGTCACCACGTCTGCTGGCGGTATTTTGAACCTGTCTTCGGCAGAAGCTTTGCTGGCTTTGGACATGGCTCTTTTCAGCAGGTTGTTGTAATCCATTCTCATTCCTCTTTCAATATCCTTAGGTCTGTGTATCCTAAATATTTGTTCTTAGCTGACTTGATTGTGCCTGTTATTCCAAGAACCCTTATTATTGCGTTTATGCTGCCGATTTTCCTTACCAGCGCAACCGAAGCCCTCACCTTCTCAGTCATGTCATGCCTACATCTTATGACGCCCTGCTGTTTTTTTGGATTATAGAGGTTTTTTATCAGCCTTGCCTGGCTTTCTCCTGCCCCAGATTCGCCTATGAAAGATATTATGGAGAACCACATTGCCCTTGAGAGGTCCTTATAGTCAATAGGCGATTCGGATATCACCTCAAAAACCAGGTATCTTTCGCGCTCCCTTAGCGTCGGAGGAAGAATCTTAGGGCTTTCCATCAGCATCACCAACTATTTTCACGCCCCCAACACGGGAGCCTGAAAGCTTCTCGCGATTTATATTTATTTTTTCCTCAGGTATTGAAGAAACAGAATCTATTGCGACGCCTATGTCAAGTCCCAGCACGCTGGCAATTGAAGCAAGCTCGCGCGGAGCGCGCATTTCCCATATTTCAGAGGCACCGCTTGTTGTTATCAGCTTTGCCCCGTATTTGCTGCACAGGTAGATGTTGCGCTGCATGAAATATATCTGCTTCGGCCTGCTTCTTGAATTGAGCAGGTCGCTGAAGTTTATCTCTATTGCAACGCTGTTTTCTGCAGCTGCCTTTGCGCATATATGGTCAAGTCCGGAATCATTGCGGCCGCGCTCAGGGTGGCAAAGCAGGTCAACACGCGGGTCTTCGCATGCGGCGCGGTTCACATCATAAATCCCGCCATGAACAGCTACGATTTCAGCTTTTGGGCGGAATTTTTCCAGCTCCCTTTTCATTTCCTCAACGCTCTTTGGCCTTATCATCACAGCAGATATTATGCTGAAGCTTTCTTTACTTTCCGTTTTTTGTTCAGCGTTCAGCAAGGCAATTCCGCTAAAGCCAAGTAGCTTAGCTTGCCGTACAGCGCTCACTTCGTCTGCTACCTCAACATGAAGGTCGTAATATGCCATGAAAAGATATTAAGAAACGAGGCTTTTTAAAACACGATAATAATTCAGCCCCTTGAGGACCTGCCAGCTGATGTCAGCCCCCTGTAAGCCCTGCCGCGGCTCCTGGCTATCCAGCTTATTCTCCTATCAGCCTTTATTGCAGGGTTGCTGGGGTCAATTAATATAACTTCAAACCATTTTGTAACTCCATCATCTGCTGCCCAGTATGAATTAAGGACCTCAAGATTAGGAAATCTCCTGGCAGCTCGCTCCTCAGCTATCTGCCTGAGGCTTTTCTTTGGCGTATACCTGGAAATGCCTGACTTTGATGGCTTTCTTCCGCCTGCAGGCTTTGGCCGCTTCCTGCCGCCCTTTTTCACAGCTGCCCTTGCCATGACAAAGCCCTGCTTTGCCCTGTAGCCAAGGGCTCTTGCCTTGCCTATGTTGCTAGGCTTCTCGATTCTCTCAACAGAGCCCTGCCTTCTCCATGCCATCAAAGACTGCTTGCTCGGATTTGGCGATTTTTTTCTGGATTTTTCCTCAATCTTTTCTGAAACAGCATCTTTGGATTGCTCTTCCATAAATTTCACTTTTTATTGGTTTAAATTTTTTCAATTCAAAACAATTATGAAAATGCATCATCCTGATGCATTTTATACAGCACAAAGCACATCTTTGTGCGTACAGCAGAATGCTTACATTCTGCTTGTACTGGTAAGCCTATCGCAGACATAAGTCTGCGATTTATTATGCTTACCATGTATTCAAATTTTAGCGTATATTGTTAATGCCATAAGCATTTTAAAAGCTTTGGCAGGATAAAGTTTTGACACGTAACAATACCACCAGT
>CAZBKL010000001.1:0-14556 GCA_964492465.1 uncultured archaeon | reverse complement strand
AAAAAAAAGGCCAAGGAGAGGAAGCATGCAGTTCTGGCCCAGGAAGAGGGCCCGAAGAGTCTATCCAAGCGTCAATTGGAAAGCGTGCAGCGACAAAAAGCCCAGTCTGCTGGGATTTGCTGCTTACAAGGCAGGAATGGCGCACGTTGTTGCCATAGCAAACAACAGGGCTTCTGCAAAAGCAGCTACGGTCCTTGAAACGCCTCCCATTTTTGTCTGCGGAGCCAGGTTTTATTCAGGCTCAGCATCTCTTGGTGAGATATGGGCAGAAAAACTGCCAAAAGGGCTTGAAAGAAAAATCATGAAGAAGAAATATTCAAAACAATTTGATGCTGAAAAGAATTCTGCTATTATCAGTGACGCTAGGCTGATAGCTTGCACCCAGCCTGAAAAATCAGGCATGCACAAGATAAAGCCCGAGCTTTTTGAAATCGGGCTTGGCGGCAGCGTCCAGGAAAAAATAAGCCATTGCAAATCCTCAATAGGGAAAGAAATTCTTGCAAAAGACATATTCAGGCCTGGCGAATACTGCGATGTCACGGCAATAACAAAAGGGCGAGGATTTACAGGAGCTGTAAAGAGATTCGGCATAAGGATACAGGGCAGAAAAGATGAGCAGCATCACCGACATCCTGGAAGCGTTGGCTCAACAACTCCCAGAAAGATAGACTGGAGAGTTCCAATGGCGGGGCAGCACGGGTTTCACCAGAGGACAGAATACAGCAAGAAGATATTGGCTATGGAATCTGATGCAGCAAAGATAAACCCTAAATCAGGCTGGAATAATTATGGAATTGTAAAGTCTGGCTATATTCTGGTTAGCGGATCTGTTCCTGGCCCGAAAAAAAGGCTCGTGATGATCAGCATGCCGAGAAGAAACCTGAAATACGAGCCAGTTGAAATAAGGAATATTATAATCAAGTGATTTTATGGCAAAAGTTTATGGCGTTGACGGCTCATCCCTGAGGGAAACAAAGCTTCCAAAAACTTTCAGTTCTGACTACAGGCCAGATATCATAAAAAGAGCTGTCCTGAGCATCCAGTCAGGGAATCGCCAGGAATATGGCTCAGACAAGCTTGCTGGAAAGCGCACGTCAGCCCACTACCATGGCAGGAGGAGAAAAAGAAATACAATGATGGGCCGCGGAATAGCGAGAATGGCAAGGATTCACGGCAAGGTCGGCTATCTTTCTTTCAGAGCCCGCTTTGTTCCGCAGGCTGTCAAAGGACGCGCAGCTCATCCGCCAAAAGCTGGCAAAGTCTGGGAGAAGATGATAAACAAGAAAGAGCTTTTGCTTGCTCTTGAATCAGCTTTGGCAGCTACAGCCAACAGGGAGCTGGTTGGAAAGCGCGGACATGTTTTTGACGGCGAAGTTCCGATAATACTTGAAGAGAAATTTGAGTCTGTTAGCAAAGCAGGCGAGCTGGAAAAAATCCTTGAGAAAATAGGGCTCGGAAAGGAGATTGAAAGATGCAAGCAGCGCAAATCAGCTGCTGGAAAGGGAAAAAGAAGGGGCCGTTCAGGAGGGGAGAAGAAGGGAATGCTTTTCATAGTTTCCAAGCAGTGCCCGCTTGCCAAAGCTGCAGAGAACCTTCCTGGTACCAGCGCTGTTATTGTAAATGAAATAAGCATGGAGCAGCTTGCTCCGGGAACTCATGCAGGCAGGCTTCTGCTCATAACAGAACCATCTTTATCAGAAATTGAAAAAATGTTTTGACATGAAAGACAAAAGGGCGCTTGTGAAAGAGGAGCTTGGAAAAATAATAGAAAAAATGGATTCCGCTGTTGATGCTGCCCTCGTTGAAGGGAGGCGCGACCGCAAGGCTCTCAGGAAAATGGGGTTCACAAAGCCTGTGATTGACTGCTCTTCGCTGGCAGGCGGGGAAGCTGCTGAAAAGCTGATGGAGATTGGCGCCAGGAATGTGGCAATGCTCACAGATTATGATTTTCACGGCAGGTCCCTCTGCAGGGATTTGACAAGGGCACTGCAAATGCGCGGGATAAGGATAAAAAGCCTTTACAGGAAAAAGATAAAGGAGATATTTGCCGAAAGAAACATGAAAACAATTGAAGCTATTAACAGATTGTGATTATTATTTTTGATATCTTCCGAAAAACATATGCCTAGGATGATAGGAAGATTCGAAAATTAATGCACACAAAACCCATGGGCTAAAGCCCATGTTTATGCGAAGGCATTTTTATGGCAGAAAAAAACAAAGGGAAAAAAGAGCATGCTGAAAAGACAGCGAAAGCTGAGAAAAAAGAAGCCAGTCATAAAAAGACAGAAGCCTTGGTCTCGCATGCAGCTGCGCTCAACTTTCCCCATACAACCGAGAAGTCCATAGGGCTTATCGAGAAAGAAAACACCCTGGTGTTCATAGTTGACAGGCGGGCTAGCAAGACCGAAATAAAGCAGGCAATAGAAAAAACCTACGGAGTCAAGGTTGATGCAGTGAGAACCTCAATAACCCAGCATAATTTCAAGAAAGCCTTTGTGAAGCTAAGCAAAGACAGCCTGGCAAGCGAAGTTGCCATAAGACTGGGGATAATATAAAATTTCTTCATGCAGACGCTTTCCGCTCCTTGATAAAATGTATTTCAAGCCCATTCTTGGCCGCGAGCATATATGTTTCTTTATCACAATCCTTAATTCTAATCGCACCATCTTCACAGCAATCACGAAGTTCTTCCAAAAGATTATCGATATCTGTCTTTCTAACATTCCCATATGTTCTGAAAGGCTTGCCACTCTCTAGGCCTTCGAACGTATGACATTTCCCGCTTCTTTTTCCCACACGAACAATTTTGCCTTTGTAGGAGAGAAGTTCGCCTGTTTCGAGCAAGCCGTCCTCCACAATTTCTGCGTTTATAGTTTCCCTGTAAAATTCTATTTTACTTAGCATATCTTCCCTCTTAGGCGAATCAACTCTTTCAGCAAGCTTCTCAGCAGTTTTCAAGTATCCTAGTATTTTTTTACAGGTATGAGCTATGTAACAAGGGCCTCTGCCAGCATCAACAACCGCTCTTGGAATAAGTTCTCCGAAAATAGTTTCTATTCTTTTTTCAGGGTCCATCGTTACGCTAGACCCGCCATATTGGCTCATGCCTCCCATTGGTTCGAAATCTTCTGTCATGCTTCACACCTTCGCTATTCTGTAATTTCCATCCTGTGTCATCATGCCCACATATGTTTCCCCGTCAAAAATGACGCTAAACGAATTGCTATAAGCATGTCTAAGGCAGCCTCGCATTCTCTGAAACTGCTCTCTTGTTAAAGAGATATCCCCGCTTTCACTTTTTTTGAGATCTCCCCCCATTTCTGATATCGTGTCCATTTTCATCCACCATACATAGCTAGAGCTTCATGCATCACGCCATATTGCATAAAAATTCCCGGAGTTTTGATCTCGAAATAATCCAGCACCTCTCCTTTATCACTGCCTATTGAGAAAAGCGCCAATTTGGCGATTTTCCGGTCTTCGAGGCTGCTTAATTCGCGCATTCTTGTCTCCATCCTTTCTATTTTCATCGGCAACAAACCCAATCTCCGTTCATATTCCCTGAGAACTTCGGGATTTGTTTCAGTTTTAATTTTTGTCATAGCTTCATTCAAGTCAGCCTTGTGCATTTCAATCAGCTCTTTTGCTCTCGCCATCCAACAAGGGAGGATGAGATAGCTCATCCTAGCTTCCCTGTAATATTCAGGCAATTCTGCTCCCACTGCTGCTGTTTCCATATCATTCACCTTATGAACACCTGGCTCGGCTTGTCGACATTCCTGAGTATTACCTGCGCCGTGATTTTGACTATGTTTCTTGAATTCAGCGCCGAGATAAAATCGTTCATCTTTTCCATGTTGCTGAATGCAGTCTTGAGCAGGACTTCAATCGAGCCCGAAACCACGTAGCACTCCTCGACCTCGGGCCTGTTTATCAGCTGCTCCACGAGCTTCTCGGGATTCCTTCCAACGTCTATGCGTATGAAGGCTTCCACGGGATTGCCGACCTTGTTGTTGTCAACGACAGCGCGATATTTCCTTATCACGCCCTCGCTTTCCATCTTTCGTATCCTGTTGCAGATCGTTGTTATCGGAATGCCTGTTTTCTGTCCGATTTCCTTTGCAGGTGCCCTGCAGTTTTCCTTCATCATTTCCAATATTTTCATGTCATTTTTTTGCAGCATTTCAATCACTTTCCTGGCTGGAATAGCAGAAACCGCAAGAAACCGATAAATTGGGCTATTCGCAGCAATTTTCTAAAAGTGGATATATTTTATGCAGGTCCTCTGATGAGAAGCAGAATCATCCCAACTTACTGTTTTACTATCCTGAACAGCTTAGTTGCATAGGTAGGCATAATTGTTCCGAAAGTCCAAGAATTTATTCCATGAAATTCTTTCATTTTGCCCAACCTATTATGATTATTTAATAGTAAATCTCTGTTTAAATAGGTTTCGCTCCACAATTTGCAAAAATTACAAGGGTAGCGAAACGGTTTTTTAAAGCCTTTTGGCATTTAATCAGAAATTATGGAGCTGAGGTGGGTCAAGCCAACTGACATCAAGAGATATTTCACAACCTCGATTCATTCAGGGCTTCTGGAATTCCTGGAGACGCTTGAGTGATTGGCAAGCCGGGAAAGCATTAAAAAGACTTCTTTATGTTTTTTATTTCATGGGAGTGCTTCATCTCATTACAAAAGAGAAACTGGAGCGTCCGAAGCCAAACATACTGACCTACACATGGCTAAACCCAAAGATAGATGATGGCTGGACAGGACCGGACAAAAATAGCTATGAGCTATTCAGCTCTGAAGAGATAGCAGTTGTTTTTGCCTTTAATGATATTAACGAACATTGGCATTTGTCTGAAAAAATTTGCGATAATCTTACGGAAAGCTTGGGAGATTTTTTTCAAGGTAAAAAAATGTATGTAGAAAAACACAATGACCAGTTTCTTTATGAATATTTGCAGCAAAGAAAAGAGTTAAAAATAAGCCAAGAATTGATTTCAAAAGGTCTAACAGAAACTTTAAAGAACACACCGTTTTATTCCTATTCTCATCCCGATAAAAGATTGCTGGATGCCCTAGGAGTTTTCATTACGGCGTGTAAAATACAAGCCGATAGTAAAAGCAAGGATTCTGCAGAAAATTACATCAGATGTCAGGGATATAATAATATAAAATCCTTGAAAGGAGAACTGCCATTCATTTTCACAGAATTTAGCGGGGACCTTGTTTTCAGAGATGATGGGTGCATAATTCCTGTTTTAGATGCAAAAATAAGCGTTATAAATCTTGGCGGCGAGAAAGCGGCAGAAAATGCCGCAAATGGATTAGTAAGCTTGTTAAAGGAATATGATGGTCCGCTTCTGCCCGAAGGAGCCTGGTGGGTTGTCCGTGACATTTATCGTGAAGAAGCAATGCATGAAGTACCAACATCAAGAAGTTTTGAAATGAGGAGAAATTTTTTCAATAAGAAATAGGAGTCCTTTAAAAAGATTTTAAAGCAATTATTGCCATAAAATAGAAGTAATTTCACGCTTATTGGCGATTTTCATGGGAAAAAACCTGAAGCAGCAGAGAAGAGGCAGGGGCAGCCCGCGCTACCAGCGGCCCAGCCACAATTTCATAGGCGCTGTTAAATATAGCATCAAGGACAATGCAGAAGGGATTGTCACAGACATAGTTCATGATGCTGCACGCTACTGCCCTGTTGCTGTTGTAGAAATAGAAGGAAGGAAAGAGCTTCTGATTGCCCCGGCTGGAATTAAAGTCGGTGATAAGGTAGCATATGGAGGTCCAGCAAGTGCTGGCAATGTTTCTTATCTCAAGGACGTTCCTGAAGGAATGCAAATCTGCAACATTGAGATTAATCCCCTTGACGGCGGAAGGATGTGCAGGGCCCCAGGAAGCTTTGCAACTGTCGTCGGGCATGAAAATGGCAAATGCATAATATCGCTGCCGTCAAAGGCAATGAAAAAAATTTCCGATCAGTGCAGGGCGACTATAGGGATAGTCGCCGGCTCAGGTTTTGGCGCAAAGCCTTTGCTGAAAGCAGGCAACATGTTCCACTTAGCCCATGCAAAGGGCAAGTACTGGCCATGTGTTTCCGGAGTTTCAATGAACCCAGGCCAGCACCCGTTCGGAGGAAAGACAAAGCCGGGAATTCCAAAAACAATCTCGCGCCACGCGCCGCCTGGCGCCAAGGTTGGAAGCATTTCTGCAAGGAGAACAGGAAAAAGGAAAGCTTAGGGTTCTTTACGATTCTATCGAAATCATGTAAGCATTAATTTCAGGGTTAATGCAAACAGCAGGGCTTCCAAGCGGGCATTTTGCTTTGAAACCTCGCTTCGCCTGGAGGCACGCCGAAGCCCTTATGATTTTCCTGCTCCTCGGTAACTGTGAATTGAAAAGAATCTTTCTTTATATTCTGGCTTGGCAATATTATTATTTACCATAGAAATGCGAGTGAAATTAATGGGATTGTCAAAATATTTCTTGGCAGCTATTGCCTTATCCTTGGTTATTCTTTCCTCTGGCTGTATTACAAAAACAGGCGGTGACATAACCTCTGTGGCAAAAGCCATCCCTGAAGTGAAAAGTTTCCTCAGTGAATATCCTAACGCAACTGTGGTTGTCGCGCTGTGGGACAACACAACAGTTTATGATAATATAGCATCAATAAGGGCAGAATGCGGAAACCAGTTTTCTGTAAAGGATTATTACCGGGTTTCTATTTCAGACCCGTCGCTGAGCCTTGTTGTGTGGCTTGATAGGAACAGCCTGGTCATGACATGCGCTGTGAGAAAGCAGACAACCCAGGCTAAAAACGAAGAAAAGGGAAACATAGTTGAGCAGGAGCCAATAAATGTCACACCGCCGCAAAATCATCCTAACACGACAACTTCTACCATAATTGATTATTGTGGCAACGGCAAATGCGATGCTGGTGAGGATTCAACCAGCTGCACAAAAGATTGCGCAACCACAGCAGTTCCGCTTTGCGGCAATGCTGTTTGCGATTCCGGGGAAACAGCAGAAAACTGCCCGAATGACTGCGCATATGAAATTTATCCATACGAGTCAGACAGCCAGTTTTGCCAGGATTCAGGAAATGTTCCATACACTTCAACAGGCCCCAACTATGCGCATTGGTTCCTTTATGGCGGATGCGGCTCAAAAAAATATTTTCATGTAATGCCTGGCTACAAGATAGTAATTTATGCTTACACAGATTCATGCTCAGAATGCGTTTGCTACCACCCGAACTTCTACATCTATGAGCTTGTCAACGGCACCTGGATAAACATGAAATATGTTGACTTGCCTGACGAGAAAGGAATAAGCAAATACATAACATATATTCCTGTCTCTTACACTATCAAGCTCTATGCGACAGGATGTTTCTATGTGAATGTGTATAGCGAGGTGCCTGTGGCTGAGAACCAGACTGATTGCAACCAACTTTACTGGTTTGACAGCTCGCTGAAAGAATGCGGATACAAAAAATTCTGCGGATTGTACATGTACAGCGGGCTGCAGACATTTGCTGACGGATCAGAATGCAATCAAACACTCCAGGCAATGAAAAATGCCACGAACCAGACTGTTATAATACCGCCTCCTGTAACACCAAGCACCGTTGCGACAACAACCACAATTCAGGATTATTGCAACGACACCGATGGCGGAACAAATTATTACGCAAAAGGCACCATTACGATAGGATATGCGCAGGGGACGAACCGAACAGAACAGGATTCGTGCAATTCAGACGGTACCCTTAGAGAATGGTTCTGCGGAACTCCAGGAGACCCAGCAGGTTTGCTGCGGTCTGAAAATTATGTAGCGTGCCCCTATGGATGCCTTAATGGAACGTGCTTACCAGCATCAACCACCACGACAACAATCCAGAAATTCTGCAACGATACTGACGGTGGAATAAATTATGCTGTGAAAGGGACTTGCATAGATAATTCAGGGACATACACAGACAACTGCAGCAGCAGCACTGCTGCTGAAGATTGGTATTGTGCTGGAGGAAGCACAGGGAACTGCGCTCTTGTTGGGGCTTCTTGCGCATACTACGGTTACGGTTCTCTGGGCTGCAGTGATGGAAAGTGCATAAACGGAACAAATGCAACAACCACCTTAAGTTCAACAACATCTTCTACAACAACCTCAACTACAATCCCAAATACCAACTGCACTGATTCTGATGGTGGATTTAACTATTTTATGAAAGGAACTGTTACATGGAGAGATCCAGGAACAAATACTTATGTCAATCAGACAGAATTCTGTATTGACAGCACGACTTTAGCCGAGTACTTCTGCAAACAAACGGCTGTGATAAGTAATGGGACCGGAGTCTATGCTAATGGGTCAACAACGACTATTACTTATATTAGTGGCTATATCTATATCGGAGGCTACATTAACTACACCTGCACTTATGGCTGTTCAAACGGGGCGTGTAATTTGAACCAGGCAACCACCACTAGCTCTACAACGACAAGCACCTCAACCACTTCAACAACAATCCAGAACACAAGCTGCGAGAGCTTCTGCCGCTCAGCTTTCAGCGGCTACCTGAGTTCATTCTGCACGAACAACTATTCGTATATACAGCCATATTTCTGCATGGACAGCAACACCAGGGCAGCTAACAATGTAATTAACAACACTTTCTGCTCAGGCTACCCTGCGGATTACAAGTGCGTTTGCCAGCACATGTTAGAAACCTGCCCTTACACTTGCAGCAACGGCAACTGCACAAGCCCGACGACCACAACGACAAGCAGCACGACAACAACCACAATCCAGAAATTCTGCAATGACACTGATGGAGGAACAAATTATGTTGTGAAAGGAACATGCATAGATAATTCAGGGACATATGTTGATTATTGCAACAGCTACGTTGCATTTGATTATTACTGCACCAGCAGCACTGGAAACTGCGCTCTTATTGGAATTTCTTGCACATATTATGGCTATACTGGATGCCTGAACGGAGCATGCATAAATTCGACGGGTTGAGCCGCTATGATGAAGACAAACTATTTTATCTTTTTGTTTATGATAGTGTCGCTTCTGGCATGCGGCTGCATCATTAAGGATAACAATAACCAGACCATTTACCAGAGCAAATGGCAGTTTCCTGATGTTATCGCTTTCCTGAGAGAATACCCCAATGCCTCTGCAACCGAAACAGAGTTTGACAGGTTTTCAACAGCCCTCAAAATAGATGAATGGAGAAATTATTGCCCAAACATGGTCATTTCAGAATATAAGCTCCTCAATTTTTCATTGCCGCCAGCAAGCCTGTCTGTATGGATTGACAATAATACAAACGACATGATTTGCGCAGTAAGGACAAGAGACAATGTTTATGCTCATGAGACCAGCCAACCTAAAAATGAGAATACTGGCGAAATTTCCCCTGCCACAACATCAACCAGCACAAACACAGAAGATGTTGCTGAATATTATGCCACGACATCAACAGATATAAGCTGCTATGACACTGATTCCTACCAAAATGTTGAGATAAACTATAGCCTTGGCGAGAAAGGAGTATGCTCTGATTATCTCGGTTCGCACGAAGACGCATGCATCGACGGGAAAAACCTGAAGGAATTTTATTGCGGCGAGAACAACCTGGGAAAAATAATGTGTTTGTATAAATTGTACAAATGCACTGGTTATGGATATTCTATATGCGTTGATGGTGCATGTATCAGTAATACAAATACAGCTATCACCTCGAGCGCAACCACAACTTCACCAAAAACCAGCACGACAATTATTACTAATTCGGTATCCATTTATGGAATAGGAAACTATGGTGAGATTTACTTTATGGGAAAAAGCTACTTATTTGAAATCAAAGGATATAATACCGATGAAAGAACTATATATCTTTATCTCAATGGCCAGCTGACCCATCCTTATGGATGGAGAGAGGGGTATAATTACAGCGTCGGTGATGTAATATTCCAGGTCAATGAAGTGAATATATCAGGAAGGGGTACGCCATCAGAAAATGCTGGAACCAGGCTGATTGCATATCAGTCATTGTCGCCAGGCACAACAACTTCTACTACTACAAGTTCAACAACCACCAGTTCCATCACCACCAGCACTTCAACGACAACTACAACAACCCAGAACATGAGCTGCGAGAGCTTCTGCAGGAACAATTATGGTTCAAAATATATTTCTTCATATTGTGGCTACTTCAGTCCAGACGTTCAATATACTCCTCCATCTCCATGCGATGGCAATGATTTCGTGGGATACTCTATGACATCTGACAACATATATTGCCAAGGCTATTCGCAATATTACAAGTGTGTTTGCAAGCATCTTAAAGAGCAATGCAACTATGGCTGCGATTCCACGGGATGCAAGTCTCCCCCCAAGATTACAACCACTAACACAACCACCACTTCCACGACAGTGCCCCTGCCTTCATGCGAAAGCAAGTGCTCTTCCTATTATGGAACTTATCATATTTCAGGCATCTGCCAGGACGCAGCACCATCACCCTCAAAAGGATGTTTGTGGTATAGCAGCAGCGAGACCTATAGATACGATACCATGAGCGGCTCTTCTTGCCCCTCAACATGTTGGTGCAAGCATAAGTCAACGTGCTCAGGCAAACTAATCTGCCAGGACGGGGATTGTTTACTGCCCAGCACAACCACATCCACAACTATAACTCCAACCAATCAGTTTGATTTTGTCGTTATATTTATGAGGAGCATGACAACATGCATCGTTGGGGACAGCAGAGATTATTACTTCAGCGGAAATGTGCTTATGATTAATGACAGCTACCTGTACAATGACGCTATTGTCGTTAAGCCAAGCGACAGCAGGTGCACAAACGGGATCATTTTGCATACGGAGCTTAGCGACAATGATGTTGAAATAATAAAGCAGAATATAAATGTTGCAGTTAGAAAAATAAGGGAATATAGCTCCGACAAGATCATCCTCAATCCGAGATATTATGATTATTCCGGGGAGGTGGAAATGTCTGCCTGGGGCAAGGCTCTGGTTGTATTTTCGCATCGCGTTCCTGCCAGTGCCATCGATTTCGCAAGAGGCGCTGATGCAACTTATCTTTTCTTCAACGATAAAGGAAGTTCCGGTTATAATGACATTTTCATACCGTATGCTGGATTTGCAAATGGGCTTGATTATGGGATTGCCGGAGGAGGTTATTCATCTTCTTCAATGTCGGTCATGCGAATATCTATGCTGTCCGCATCGAATGTGATAATACATGAGTTCCTGCATCAGCTTGATTACGCGCTGGAGTACACTTCTAGAATATATGATATATATTCTATTAACAGGCTGACGTGCTCCCAAGCCAAGAGCTTTTGCGGAAACGCAGACCCTGATACATATAAGTGGTTTCCCAGTACAGACTGGCTTGGATGTGATCCGGATTATCCTGCTTGCACTTGCCAGGTAGGTGAGGCGCCAGATGAGTACTATGCCGCAAATTGCCCTTCTGACCATAACATATGCCTTGATGATTTCTACAAGCACATGCTTCAGAAGCACATCAGGCCAGGAACGAATATAATACTCAGCCATTGTAAGGATGGGGTTAACGATTATGGCGAAACAGGAGTGGATTCCGGAGGAAGATGTAACTGAGAGAATTCAGTAATTCTCAATCGTGGAAGTGTCACCGACTTCTAATCCCAGTTCTTTTGCTTTCAGAACCCGCCTTGCAATCTTGCCGCTTCTTGTTTTTGGCAATGTGGGCACGAATTCTATTTCCCTGGGATAAGCATGTCCAGCAAGGCGCTTCTTTATGAAGTTCTGGATATCTGTCTTCAGCTCCTCGCTTGGCGTGAAATTGCCTTTCAATATTACAAAGGCTTTTATGATTTCGCCGCGAAGCGGGTCAGGCTTGCCGATGACGCCAGCTTCTATTATCGCAGGATGCTCGACAAGGGCTGACTCAACCTCGAAGGGACCCACACGCTCGCCGCAAGTTTTTATAACATCATCATCTCTGCCGACGAACCAGAAATACCCGTCTTTGTCACGGAAAGCCATGTCGCCTGATATGTACCATCTGCCTTTCTTTCCTTTTATGAAATAGCTTTCATATTTTTCAGGGCGCTTGTAAATTTCTTTCATCATAGACGGCCAGCCCGGGCGAAGCGCAAGGCGGCCGATTTCATTAACCTTGACTTCGTTTCCTTTCTCATCAACTATGCCAGCTTCTATTCCTGGGAAGGGCTTTCCCATGCTGCCAAGTTTTATGGGCATATTCGGATAATTGGAAATCAAAATCCCGCCTGTTTCAGTCTGCCACCACGTGTCGTGAAACGGAAGCCCGAAAGCTTTCATACCCCACTTTATGGGATAAGGATTCAGCGGCTCGCCAACGCTGCATAGATGGCGCAGCGAGCTGAGGTCATATTTCTTGTAAGCATCGCCTGCTTTCTCAAGCATCCTTATTGCTGTTGGCGCGGTGTACCATACAGTTACCTTGTATTTTTCAATGGCAGCATACCACTTCTCTGGATCAAACCTGCCTTTCAGCGCAAGCATGGATGCGCCGTTGCTCCAGCTTCCAAGAATGCCATAGGAAATTCCAGTGACCCATCCAGGGTCAGCAGTGCACCAGAGTACGTCATCTTCTTTCAAGTCCAGGACCAACTTTGCAGTCGCATGCTGGACTATAATTGCTTTATGGCAATGGACAACGCCCTTGGGCTTCCCGGTCGTGCCTGATGTGTAAAGCATGAAGGAGTCATCATCAGGATTCATCTTGGCAACGCTGAACTTGCCAGAAGCTTTTTGCATCTCACTGCGGTAGTCAATTTCCCTGAAAGGATGATTTTCTTCAACAATGCCGTCAATGACTATTACATATTTCAGGTTTGGTAGCTCTTTTTCTATCTCATAAATTCTGTGTTTTAGCTCGCTGTTTGTCACCAGGATTTTAGCTTCACTATTCTCCAGGCGGTCCTTGAGCGCCATAGGACCGAACGCCTCGAACATTGTCCCGGCAACAGCGCCA
The DNA here is from genome assembly GCA_964492465.1 of uncultured archaeon. Lineage (GTDB taxonomy): Archaea > Aenigmatarchaeota > Aenigmatarchaeia > GW2011-AR5 > JAHLMP01 > CAZBKL01. Next base: position 1,490 of record CAZBKL010000001.1, on the reverse strand, counting down.
GTCTTCAGGATACCAAGAAAAGAAACATAAAGCTCAACTGTCCGCGGAAGAAATATGAAGCATTTCTCACTTTTTTTCACATCCAAGCCCTTTATGATGTTTGCGAACTTGTTTGACATCTGGGACATTTCCAGGAAAGTATATTTCTCGCTTTTGCCAGAATCATCTTCAAAATAGAGAGCAACCTTGTTCTTTCTCCAGCTTTTCGCGTGGCGGTCTATTGCATTGTAAACAATATTCAGCTTCCTTCTCGGAAAGAATTCAATGTCTTTCTCAGCTTTTTTCCAGGAAAAGCTTCTCCTGGCTTTTTCATAGCTTTCAATATTGGGCTTGATTTTCTGCTTGCGCTCTTTTATTATTTCGATTTTCATTTTGAATTCACAAAAGTTATTCTTAATATATTATTTTAACATAATATAAAACTAGCCTAATTTTGTCAGATCAAGCCTTGATATGAACTCATTTTTCAGCTCATTCCTACGCTCTATGACTTCATTCATGCGCTTCTTGAGCTCATCTTCCTGCCCTTTTATATAATACCACAAGGCATACTGCCCCATAATCTTTGGAAGCTTTCGCCTGGCAACTGGCAGTCCGCGCTGCCTGGCAGTTAAGAAAAGCTCGCTGTGCTTCGGAAAGCGCTTCACAACTTCAAGAAGAGGCTGGGGGCCTTGTTCTTTCAGGAACTTCTCAAACTCATTCAGCTGGCCAGGTTCAGGCTTTCTGCCACGCTTGGTCCAGGCATATGCTGCCGAGAAGCTCACTCCAAGCTTCTCAGCAATCTGCTTTGTGCTCATGCCTGCTTCGCTGAGCCTAAGCGCTTCTTCATACTTCTTGGAATATGATTCCTTGCCATGGCGCATTATACTAATTGAATTCAGAATGATTTATATAATTCCCCGGTGAAATATAACTATGGTAGCTGAAATTGAGATTGTTTTGAGGCTCGTGGTTTCTGTGATTCTTGGCTTGATTATTGGAGCAGAGCGCGAGCTTTATCACAAACCAGCTGGGCTAAGGACAAACGCGCTGGTGAGCATGGGAGCGTGCATGTTCACGCTCATACCAATCGCTTATCTTGGCTCCGGCTATTCTGGCATAGTTTATGGAATAGTGACAGGCGTGGGTTTTCTTGGAGCTGGCGCGATACTGAACTCAGGGAAAGAGATTAAAGGCATGACATCAGCAGCGACACTGTGGGTATCAGCTGCTATAGGCATAGCAGTTGGCTCAGGCGCCTACCTGGTTGCCGCGGTCGTCACACTCCTTGCTTTCATAATACTTAATTTAATATTTCTGGAGGAGCCCCTAAAAAGGATGAAAAAATGATTCTTGATAATCCATCGGTTTAAAAGATTTGTTTTCTGAGTTTATTTATGTTTGACGTGTTTCCTAAGATGGTATACTACAACATTAGTAAAGGCATTTGACGGCATTATTGATAAAAAAGACGTGAGCCACCTGTTAGATTTTCTTGAAGACTGGATTCG